>JAJDWM010000430.1 GCA_022825595.1 Bryobacterales bacterium
TTTTATTTCGCGGAGATCGTGTCAAGCGATTGCCCGTTTCCTTTCCACACCGCCACCGACGTGCCAAACCGTTTGAAAAATCGACTGTGAAGTCTCGTCAAGCTTCCTCTGGCCTCTTGACAGTCCTGGCCCAGTGCAAGGGCCAATCGGTCGGCACACTGGGCACCACCCTGTCGGTGTTGAGGTGCCTTAGCGGTCAGGTCCCGCACACGGTGCCCAGCTTGCCTTGTCAAGGCCCCGGGGCAGCAGCCCCGGCTCGGCACGGGTGATTTGCTCGGTCCGTCAATCAGTCCGCAATGGATTGGTATGCCAATCGCTTGAATTGCAAGTCCCCGTCGCTGTAGCGCGGCGGAAGCATCTGCACCATGTACAGGCCGATCATGTCCTCAGCGGGGTCGACCCAGAACGTAGTGCCCGCCAGCCCGGACCAGTTGTACTCGCCCAGCGAGCCGTTGAGGCCACTCTTGGCGAGATCCGTATGCACGGCGAAGTCCAGCCCGAAGCCGTAGCCAGGCGAAAGGACTCCCGAAGGCCGAGGCACGCCTGCGACGTGGTCACGAGTCATCAGCTCTACCGTCTTCCTCCCGAGGATCCGCCTGCCGTTGAGTTCGCCGCCGTTGAGCAGCATCTGGCAGAACCGAAGGTAGTCACGCGTCGTCGACACGAGCCCGCCACCGCCGGAGTACCAGCGGGTCTCATAGTCGAAGTAGCCCTCAGAGCGATCGTCTGGTGCAGGTTCGATTCCCGTGCCGTCCTCGGTCTTGAGGTACATTTGCGCGAAGCGGTCACGCTTCTCCGCCGGCACGGTGAACGAAGTGTCACGCATGTCGAGAGGCTCGAAGATTCGCTCGCTCAGGAATGTCGCCAGATCTTGTCCCGACAGCACTTCGATCAATCGTCCCTGTACGTCCACAGACACGCTGTATTCCCAAGCCGATCCCGGATGGTGCTTGAGGGGTACCTTCGCAAGCTTCTGGACAAACTCGTCCACGGACCGATTGCCGCGCAGGACGCCGATCTCCTGGTACAGATCGTCCACAGGCGACTCCCCAAAGCCATATGCAAGCCCGGCAGTGTGCCGCATCAGGTCCTGAACGGTCATTTCGCGCCGTGCTTTGACCGTCCGGTCGCCCTCCATAACCTTCAGCCCGCCGAGTTCGGGAAGGTGCCGCCGTACAGGTGCCCGCAGGGCGAACTTGCCCTCCTCGTACAGCGTCATCAGGGCGACGCCTATGATCGGCTTGGTCATCGAATAGATGCGAAAGATGGTGTCATCCGACATCTTCCGGCCCGCCTCGCGATCCGCCATCCCGACCGCTTGCCAATAGGCAATGCTGCCCAGGCGGGCCACCACCCCAATGGCGCCGGCGATGTGGCCCTGTTCGACGCCGGCCTCAAGAGCGGCGGTCACCCGATCGAGGCGCTGGTGCGACAGCCCCACGGTTTCGGGGGCCGAGCGTGGCAGTTCGCCGGACTGTGCCGGTCCACTACCTCCGCCACAAGCAGATAACAGGAGGCCGAGAGCGAGTGCTGCGAGGATCATGTCGTGCTGGCTCCCTCAAGTCGGCCAATCGCGGAGCGCTGACCGCTCAGATGAGCGCGAATCCCGAAAATAGCACAGCCGCCGGCCTTAACCGGCCGACTCTCAGTCGACGACCGACTGGTAGACCAGCCGCTTGAACCGTCCGGCCCCATCCCCAAATCGCGGCGGGAGCACCTGGATCATGTAGATGCCGATCAGGTCCTCGGCCGGGTCAATCCAGAAGCTCGTGCCGGCAAGTCCGCCCCAGTTGTACTCCCCCACGGAACCGTTCAGGCCGCTGCTGGCGGGGTCGAGGTGCACGGCGAAGTTGAGGCCGAAGCCGTAACCCGGCCTTGAGATCGACGAAGCCCGAGGGACGTCGCTGATGTGGTCGATCCGCATCAGGTCGACCGTCTTGCGGCTGAGCAGGCGGGTCCCCTCAAGCTCCCCTCCGTTGAGGAGCATTTGGCAGAAACGCAGGTAGTCGCGAGTTGTCGAGACCAGCCCCCCTCCCCCCGAATACCAGCGCGTGTCCTCGAAATAGCGGTCGGACCTACCCTCGCCGGCGGGCTCGATGCCTGTCTTGTCCTTAGTCTGGCGGTAGACCTGTGCGAAGCGGCCAGCCTTGGCGTCCGGCAGGCGAAAGGATGTGTCCGGCATGCCTAGGGGCTGGAACACCCGCTCCCTGAGATAGGTCGCGAGGTCCATGCCGGACAGAACTTCGATCAGTCGGCCCTGTACATCCACCGAGACGCTGTACTCCCATGCGCTGCCGGGATGGTGCTTGAGGGGCAGCCTGGACAGCTTGCTGACGAAGTGCTCGACAGACTTGTTGCCGTTGAGGACATCCGCATCCACATAGAGCTCGTCTACATGGGAGTCCCCAAAGATCCCGTAGGTCATCCCTGATGTGTGGCGCATGAGGTCTTGGACCGTCATCTCTCGACGCGCATCCATCTCCCGGCCATCCGCCCATACCCGCAGGCCACCAAGTTCAGAAATGTGCCGTTTGACCTCGTCCTTGAGGGAGAACTTGCCCTCTTCGTAGAGCATCATGAGGCCCACGCCGACGATGGGCTTGGTCATGGAGAAGATTCGGAAGATCGCGTCATCGGACATCGGCCGGCCAGCCTCGCGGTCCGCCATGCCGGTGGCGTGCCAGTAGCCGATCTTTCCGCGGCGCGCCACAACGGCGATGGCACCCGCCACGTGTCCGTCCTGCACGCTTTGGTCAAGTGCCTGCGTGATTCGGTCGAGTCGGTCCTTCGAGAGCCCTATGGTCGCGGGCTCGGCGGTCGGAATCTGGGCTTGGGCGGCGCTCGCCGCCAAGACAAGCGCAAGGATCAGAAATCTGGTCAGCATGTTAGGCATCCGCAACAATGCACGAGTGTAGCGGAGGAGTCGGCCTGAATCGCGATGGCGCGAGGGCCTAGGCCAACCCAAGTAGCTGTCGGGCATAGGCCAAGTCCGCGGCGACTTCGGCTCGCTCTAGTTCGACCGGGTCTCCATCCGCAGGCGTGTGCGGCTTCCCGGACCGGGCCAACCGCATGAACGGTTCGTAGACCCAGGCCGGCACGTCCCGGTAGTGGTCCCAGAATGCCGGGTCGTTCACCGCGAATGTGCGGGCGGACCTCAGGTTGATCATCTCCAACGAAAAGGCCAGGTCCGGCCGCAATTCCCGAAGACGGGCCGTCCAAGCGTCGATGCCGATGTTGCCCTGCCCCAACGGCACCCACATCACCTTCACCTCGCCGCCCTCGAGCCAAATTCTGGAGTCGCGGATGCCGGTTGTCAGCGCGAGCGGCGCAAGAACTTCCAGGGTGTGCATCGGATCCTCAAGCGTCCATGTGGCGTTGCCTGCATCCAGAAGGGTCCCGACGTAGGATGTCCCGGCCTCCTCAACCAATGCCCGCAGCTGCAGAGCCTGCAGGTCACCCGCATGGTTCTCGACCGCGATCTTGATGCCGTGCCGACCGTCCTCGTCGCGGACCGACTTGCAAGCCGCAACAGTGTTCTCGATGTGGCGCTCAAGCGGCAGGTCGCTGCGCCGCTCGTCAGCGCTGCCGAGATAGCACCGCACGAACGGGGATCCCAGAATCCGCGCAATGCCGAAC
>JAJDWM010000533.1 GCA_022825595.1 Bryobacterales bacterium
TCGAAGGGCCCTTTGGACGAGAAGGAAGCGGACAAGGAGGACGGGACCACAGAGACCGGTGCCTGCCTCGAAACTCCGGATACTGTTCGGAGACTCCAGACCCCGTCGCATGCAAGACGATGGGAAGACTTGGCCGTGATATGCTCTCGCTTCTTGCGTAGCGACTCGATTCGCGCCTCAAGGCTCGTGTCAGTTCCGCGAACGCTCGGGTATGGGGCGGATCGGCAGGCACTCTGAGTGGACCATAATGGTCGGCTTCCTGCCGGTCCTAGTCGGTATCGCCGTACTCGAACTCCTGATCGATCCCGAGCTCGTCAAGATCCTGATCGACGACCTCGCGAGCGGGCTGGGGTCGGCGGCCCGTTTCGTGCGGAGCCTGATCATGATGTCCACCGTCGTGACCTGCTACGTTGCCCTGTGCTTGGCCCTGCTGGGATACTTCGTGGCCGGGTTCAAGCGCAGTGCATTGCCGGCACACGGCAAGCGCGCACTGGCGTGGGCAGGAATCGCGTGCTGGGTTGCCTTCCACGCTGTACTGGCGGGACTCAGCTTCCTTGACCTGCGGCTCTTCTCGATCGCCTACGATTCGCTCGTCCAGCTCTACGGGCGGGCGGGCGATCCGGTGGCCACGGCGATGACCGGGGATTGGCTTGCGCCAGGCATCTCGCGACACCTTGCCTCGATTCTGCTTCCGGCTACCGCTGGCGTTGCCGTGGTGTGCGCCGGATCCTGCCACGCCACGGCGATTGTCCATGACGCGAGGGCCGAGGAGAACAAGGCGGAAGAGGCAGTGAGTCGTCTGCTCCATGCGTTCATGGCGATGAGCGGCCTGCTCGTGGCGAGCATGCTCCTCCTGATGCTGTCCTACCGTCTGCCCGCGTCGCTCTACGGCACCGGAGAGGCGGCGGACTTGAGGATCGCCGAGTACCTAGCCTTCGCCAACGTGCTCAGCATTTTCTGGGGTGCCGTCTTCACATTGACGCTGGTTGCGGTGTATGCTCCGCACGCACTGGCGCTGCGGTCGCTGTCTGGACTGTCGCTCGGCCAGATCCTGAGCAAGGGGCTCGAGAGCGGTTCGTCCGTAAAGAGCTGGGTGCAAAAGACGGAAGTCGCAGTTTCGGCCGTTGCGCCCTTGCTAGCAGCGTTGACTGCCTATGTGATGTGAGCGACGGCCGTTTGCGGCTCCAAGCCCCGCGGGAACGGACCTATTCCCGGTTGATCGTCGATGTCGTCACCCGTGTCCTGCCGACCGTGAGAACACAGTGGCCAGCCCACGCCTTCCTTGAGACTAGACCGCTTTGGGCGGATCAGATTGTCTCCGTCTCGAAACCCGTCACATTGCGGGCCTCGGCGCTGAACTCCATCCCCACCAGATGGATCGGCTCTCCTCGTCCGCGGTAGCGATCCGCGTAGCCCCGGGCCTTCAGTTGTGCCATGGCGGCCGCAGCTCCGCCCCGCCCACGCATCTTGAAGTCGAACACGTACACCCGGCCGAACGCCCGGACGCACAGGTCAGCGCGGCCTGCGCTGCCGCTCTCCTCGGCCCGCACCTCTGCGCCCGTGGCCGAGAAGTGAGCGTACATCACGCTTGCGTAGAAGCCCTCGTGCTCTGCCATCGGGTTGCGCCCGTGCCACTGGTGCGGAATGCCTGCCAGCAGTGCCCCCAGCAGTTCCTTTATGCCCGCAAGGTCGCCAGCCTTCATCGCTCGGATCAGACGCTTCCTGTCCCTATCCCTATTCCACCCGGCACCCAGCAGGTCATCCAGAAGCGACCGATTCAGGCTCTGGCGCACCTCACGGTTCGGATACCCCAAGCGGTAGCCCGCGCCGTCTTCTAGGTCCTCCCTCTCCAAGACGGTGAGGTATCCCGTCTGAAAGAGCAGCGCTTCCGGTGCGACCCTGCCCACGTCGAAGGTCGAGAGTAGCTGTTCTGAGGGCTCAGCTAACAATAACGTACCCCATGGCCGCGCATGTAACTCAGAATGTCACGCTCTGCACGAATGCACCGACCCCGATCCCGTAAGTGTACTGGCCTTGAGCGCGCCGAAGCGCAAGCAATGAGTGGAGCGCAGACAGACCGCAGACAGGCCAGATGATGGGTGATGACACTCGCAGACACGCTAAACATGGCGGATATCCACTGCCTGTAGCTGAGTTGTTGATCTTCACGCGCCATTCTTGATTAGGCCTGTTCGCCAAGCCGTGTTGGGGCACCCAAGTGCCCCTCACTGCCCAGTGCAACACCTCCGTCCCTAACGGCCCACCTCGCCCCCTCAGGGATGCTGTACGTACGATATTATGCTATGCGACATCTGCCATAATGGCCGCATGCGCCCCACCACCTTCTCCTCGGATACCCTCGCCGACTTCCTGCGCCGCGAGACGGTTGCCACTCTCCCGCAGCTGTCCGCCGCTCTCGGCAAGGCTTCCGCCAGCACCGTCGTCCGCAAGCTCAAGTCCGTCGGCTACATCTGCAGCTACTCCCACCGTCGCAAGTTCTACGCCCTGCGCGAGTCCGCCCAGTTCGACTCTCTCGGACTTTGGTCCCACAACCAGGTCCGCTTCTCCTCCCGCGGCACTCTCCGCGCCACTGCACAGGCCTTGGTCGATTCCTCCAAGCTCGGCTTCCGGCCGGCCGAACTCGACGACCTGCTCGGCGTGCGCACCATCGACACTCTCACCCTGCTGGTGCGCAAGGGCCACCTCGCCCGCGTTCGCTCCCGCGGACGCTCCCTGTACTGCTCCGCCGAGCCTGCCCGCCAAAAGCGCCAAGTGCATGCTCGCCGCATCCAGCGTGCGGCCCCGGCGAACTTCCCGGCACCGCCCGACCCGCTCCAGGCCAACGCCGGCCTGGCGGCCGCCATCGCCGTGTTCTGCAGCGTGCTGAACGAGAAACAGCGGCGCCTGTTTGCCGGCCTGGCCTCCCTGCTTTGCGGTCGTGG
>JAJDWM010000002.1 GCA_022825595.1 Bryobacterales bacterium
CAGCTTGGCCAATTGCAGGCGCCCGGGAGCAACCTTCGTCTGCCCGCGCGCTACGCCGAAGAAGTCCCCGGTCTCGTTCTGGTTGAGGTTGTAGCGCAGCTCCAAGCGATCCTTGGGCGAGACTTGGTAGTCCACCTTGGCGGTGACGGTGTTCTCTTCCAGCCGATCGGCGACCGCGCGGTTGTACCACCCCAGCCGCGGGTCCGCATCGGAGATGGCACCGTTCGGCAGCGGGAGCATGTCGATCGCCGGCCTGACCGCCGAATCGACCGTGCTGCGGTAGTCAGCCGTCGGGACCAAGGCGTTCTGCACCTTCCCGAGCCGCTGCTGGACGGCTTCATAGTTTGCGAAGAAGAACACCTTGTCGCGGACGATCGGTCCGCCCAAGGAACCGCCGAACTGGTTCAGGCGGAACGGTGGCTTGTTCCCGGTGTGATTGAAATAATTCCTCGAGTCGAGCTTCTCGTTCCGGAAGTACTCGAACAGTGAGCCATGCAATTCGTTCGAGCCGGACTTGGTGATCAGGTTGACCACCCCACCCAGCGTCTGTCCGAACTCGGCAGAGTACGAGTTCGTGTATACCCGGAACTCTTGGATGGCCTCCGTACTGCTGCGCGAGATCCGGCCCTTGCTGGACCCGTAGGTGTTGTCGAGGATGTCGAAGTCGACGCGGCTGGCGTCGCCACCGTCGAGCAGGAACCGCAGACCACCCTGCTGGCGGAAGAGACTGACACCGTTGAACGCTTGCTTGGTGCCCTGTGTGCGCAACACGTTTCCCGGCACGAGATGGAGCAAGTCGCTGACGTTGCGGCCGTTCAGCGGAAGAGCATCAATCTGCTCCGTCTCGACCACAAGACCGAGAGTCGAGGAGGCCGTCTCCACGAGTGGCGCCTGTCCGGTCACGGTGACCGTCTCGGTGACCGATCCGGGTTCAAGGGAAAACGTCAGGCGGACACGGTCAGAGACTCGCAGGCGGATGTCCTCTCTCAGTTGGCTCTTGAAACCATCGGACGAGACCGTGACGCGGTACGTCCCTACCGGTAGGACGGGGACCAGGTAGTTGCCCTGAGCATCGGTTGTGGATGTGACTGCGACCCCAGTTCCCTGGTTCTCCACAACGATTCGCGCCGAAGGCACGACAGCTCCGCTGGGATCAAACACCGTTCCCAGCACACTGCCGGTGTCTAACTGCGCCAAGGCTCCAACGCAGCCAAGACAAAGGGCCAGAGAACACCGCAAGACCAACCGAACGCTCATTTGCACACCCCCACTGACCGTGGGAGGCACAGGGCACTCAGTCGCCCGATTCGGTCTCCCCGGCTGGTTAGAGGCTATCAGCTTGAGACCGCCAATTGGGCAGAATGCGTCAGGATTTCTCGCCGTTCAGGCCGCAGATGAATGTAGGCGCATTCGGCAGTGCCACGGCCTCAGGGCCAGCCGAGCAATCCATGCGGCGAGGTCTGCGGATTCTTCGCTGGGATCTCTAGCCGACGGGGACAATCACGGGTGCCAGTCCCCTCAAACCCGACTGTATGTGCCCGGCCAAGGAAGTGCGGGGACGAGGCACCGATTCGGAACGCTACCGGTCGATCATCGGCCTCGGCCCGAGCGGGTGTCGCCGAGCTCAGGAGAAATGGACACATCTACCGGTATCGCTGCGGCCTCGCTCTCCAGTTCCCGAACCACGGTCAGCCGATTCAGCGGTACGGTCTCCAGCGTTTGCACTACTCCGCTCGGCCACCCGATTTCGATACTCACGGTCGCTGCAGTTCTTCCCAGACCCACGTGGACCGGTCTAAGACTCGACGAAGCGTAGCCGACCGAACTCTTCATCCAGCGGGTCTGGCCACCCACGCGCACCGCTGCTCCAATTCCGTCTCGGTTCGACGCCGTGCCCTCCAGCTCCAACGCGACCCAATCCCCGACCGGTTCAGAGATGTTCCGTAAGAGCGTTGCCTTTCCCCCGAGTTCGCTGACCACAGCGTCAAGGCGACCGTCGCCGTCAAAGTCGGCAACCGCCGCCCCCCGATACGCGCCGGCCCGACCGATCTGCCACGCACCCCGGAATCCGCTCCCGCTGTTCCGGAATAGCGTGTTCGGCTGCTCGTAGGCGAACGGCTCGAACTCCGCAATGAGGGGATTGACGTGGGAGTTGGAGGTGAAGAGATCCACTCGGCCATCGTTGTCGAAGTCGGCGAACACGCTGGCCCAGCCCGCGTAGTTCCGACTTGCCCTAGCCAGACCGCTCTGCACGGTGGCATCACGAAACGAACCCCCGCCTTCGTTGCGAAACAGGGGGAACGTCTCATTGTTCAATGCGGTCACTGCCAAGTCCGGGTCCCCGTCGTTGTCGAAGTCGGCTGCGTCAACGCCCATCGATGCGACGGGTCTGCCGTGGTCGAGCAGGGCCGTCCCCGCCAGCAACCCGTCCTCAAGAAAAGTGGCCCCGTCCTTGTTCAGGAACAGGAAGTTGGGCAGATAGTCGTTCGTAATGAACGCATCCTGCCAGCCATTGCCGTCGAAGTCGGCGAATGCCACACTCATGCCACGACCGCGAAAAGGGGAGATCCCCGTCTCGCCGCTGACGTCCTCGAACTGGCCCTCTCCCAAGTTCCGATACAAGCGGTTGGCAATGGGCGTGAAGTTCTTGGGGTGGCAGTAGACACGCAATCCCC
>JAJDWM010000156.1 GCA_022825595.1 Bryobacterales bacterium
ACCACAAGTCTGTTCGGTCGACCGCATCATGCCTAGCTGCCCAGCCCCGCAGTTTCCACCAAGAGACTGGATTCGAGGCCCTGATCCGCTGATCACCCGTTCCAGCCATCCCGAAGCCCTCGTTCAACTGAGGAATCTAGGATGAATCGCATGGCACAGTCGATTGTTGCAGCGGCGATAAGTGCCAGTTCGGATGGATTGCCGCCGACCTTCGTAGCGTCAAGTCTCAGACCCACGCGGACCTTGCAGAAATGCGTGGCGATATCGCGGATATTCGTGAGCGCATGGCTCGACTGGAGGGGCTGTTCGAGGGGTTTACCAAACGGGAGACAGCTCCATGAGCAAGAATCGCCCGAGGACCACGCCGCGAGAGATTGAGTTCTTCGATCCCTCCTACCAGCCGAGGCTGGCAGAGTTGCGGGAAGACCTGCGGATGAGGTCCTCACTGGAGGACTTTGAGAGGGCGGCCAAGGCGTTGGTGAGGCCAGTGAGGGTTCGCTACGTTAGCCGCCCGAAGCGTCGCTCGTCCTAGGCGGGTTGAGCACTCTTCTATATAATCCCCCTTCGAATTGACCGACTTGCTTGCAGTGTGCCCGAAGAAGTCAGCCGGGAATTGGTGCCGGCGCCCGGACCTGCGTCATCAAGGACTCGTCCCATTCGCCTTCGACTGCAACTTGGGCCAGTGCGCCCAGTTCGACCGCCTCGATGAGGTTGTGCGAAAGGTAGAAGTAGACTCCAGGCTGCCGAAACGTGTAGATCGCCGCGCCCGCCGAGCCGCCCCGAATGAACCACGTCTCAAGCCCGTGGGCGGGTGGGTCCGCAAAGGAGCCCTGCTCCCAGACATAGTCTCCATGCCCGCCGATCAGATGTGGTCTGGAGTCGCGGTTGGCCTGGGAGTGGATGAACAGCACGGTTTCCCCGACGCTCGCTTTGAGGGCGTGGTCGCCCGTGAGGGCACCAGCCTTGCCATTGAAGACCACGTGGGATGGGGTCAGTGTGCGCATCACCCCGAGCATGTCGGCGATCCCCTCGCCATGCGCCTTGTATTGCCGGAAGTTCCCGTTCGAGTCGCGGGGGATGTAGAAGTCCTGCTCGCCGATGTAGTAGGCCCGGTCGTACCGTATAGGCCTCCCGTCACGGTCGCTGAGGCCACTCTTTGGCAAGACCATGACAGCTCCGTTCATGCCGGAAACCACATGGAAAGGAGTCATCGAACCGCCCGGAGCACAGTGGTAGATGAACGTGCCTGGTTTGATGGCGCGCCAGCGCAGCACGACCTGCTCGCCTGGATTCACCTGGGTCAGGGCCCCGCCGCCGAGCCCGCCTGTCGAAGCATGAAAGTCGATGTTGTGCCTGAAAGTGTTACCGGCCGGATTCTTCAGCGTGAGCTCGACGAAGTCGCCTTCGTGGCAGATGATGAGAGGCCCCGGAATCGAGCCGTTGAACGTAAGGGCTTGGATCTCCGTACCGACTCCGTCAATCACCTTCTTCACTTCGCGGGCCACCAGCTCGACTTCGACGATGACCGGAGCGCCCGGGGCGCGTTGGTCGTGCCGTGGAACTGCAGGCGGGTCGACGAGTTCCTGCCTGACGCGACGCAGGCCAGTGATCTCGTCCCCGACGAGGTCGGTGGCACTGGCCTTTTGCTGGCTGGCCGGCATTGCGGCGAGCGCGCCGCCAGCCCTCAGAACTCGCCGTCTGCTGACCTTGGACATGGCTACCACTCGATTCTAGCCGAAGACCTCGGAGTCGTGGATTTGCCAGTCTGAAGATTATTGCTCATTCCACGGCAAGTGTTGATGAGTCGCTGAATTGCCACCCAAGCAAGCTACCGGGCAGGCAGTTTCCATAGAGGCTAATCTCGGAATCTAGGGTCACCGTTGCCAGCCGATGCCAGAACACGGATCCGCGTTCCGCTACGTCGGCACGGTGCACGGCATCATGGCGGTGGGCCGCCCGGACCAAGCAACCGAACAAGTTCGCAACCCCTCGGAACGTTCTCTTCGTCGGTGGAAGCTCGGTCGTGGGCCCGCGAGCCGGACTTTCTGACCGGCGACGCACGAGCGGAATGGATGAACAACCCTGTTCGGCGAATATCGCTCCCACGCCGAGGGACGGCCCGATATTGGCGGCGGTCTGCCTGAGGTCGGGGCCGCTGAGATCTCAGGTGCCTGGCTCGCCAACTCGAAACTGGCCAACGGCAAAGATACTTGGCGTCTTGGGTCGGACAGAGTGGGGCGGCACTCGGCAAGCACCCTCGAGGTGGCCGATGTTGAAGTTCTCCATCACCTCAAACCCTGCGGAGACCATCAACGCCCTCATTCTGTCAAGCGAGTACGATGTGCGCATTGGCTCACCGCGCCCCTGAACGAACTCCAGCATCTTGGCACGGAGGCCTATGCCCCCGCGGCTGCAGGAAGCCTCGTCCAATAGATACTCGAGGACGAGACGTGTCCCCGGCACCAGATTCCGCGCGATCGATCGTGCGGTCGCAACTTATGCCTCTCTGGGCAGGTAGTGCGCCACGCCCAGTAGGGATAGGAACGCTGGCCGGGACATGACAAACGGAGACCCGGCCAGTGCCTCTGTGACCGACTTCCGTGTCAGGTCTGCCCCGATGAGATGGTGGCTCTGGGGAATCGTGAGCCGGGCCTTGCGGGCCCGGAGCAGTTTCTTGCGCTGTGTGACGGGATGATCGATCTCGAAGGACGCAATCCGTTCCAGCATCTCCGAACGCCGAAACGCAAACGAATCCATTCCAGCGCCAATGATGACGTACTGGCCGACACCTGACGCCACAGCCCTCTCAAGAGCTGCTTCGGCGTAACTGGCTCGCAAAGCAATAGACATCGTGATCGGCGCCAGTGCCTCATGGGCGAGCTTCTTCAGCTTATGCTCCAAGGGAGGGCACGCTAGCGCCAGTCGCAAAGGCCACCCGCAGAGTACGCGCGCGTACGGATCGACAAAGACCGGTTTCTCGACGCTCGCATGGACCGCGCGGAATGCAGCCGCTAGATCAGCAGTCGAGACACTCCTGCTGGGAAGGGACATGCCGCGGAACTCGAGTGGCTACAAGACGGTACTAGGCCTCGTTAAGCATCACAGCGACGGCGGTGCGGTTGTGGACACGGACAATGCGACAGCCTACGATCCCATGGGGCGTGCGTCTTACTGCTCCCCTGTTCTGACCGAGCCGACCACAACGGCACAGCGCTGGCGTCTCGTCAAGATGTTGTGCCAGATCAGGTATCCGACTTCCTGACCGGCTCCTTGACCGCTGGACTTGACTCATTGCAACTGAACTGGCCGCTTCGCGTTCCTTTTCGCTCGCAAACACTCATGAACGGCTAGCCGTTCGCCCCGACGGCATGAAACACGTCTCAAGGTGAGGCCGGCGGCAGCCCTCCGGGAAGTCGCCCGCCGCAGACACCCGTGCTCCAATACCGGGTGGCGAAACCGGGGCATGGTCGAATTTTCTATTGGTGGATTCTTCCTCGGAATCCAAACTGACCCTGCGGCTCCGGGTCCGAGCCCCGAGTTTTTCCCGCTGAACTTCCCCGGGAAGCGTGGACGCATGGCAAACAGTACCCCGCCCCCGGGCAAGTGTCCAGTTCCGGGACCGCCACCCGCTTCCGCCAAG
>JAJDWM010000071.1 GCA_022825595.1 Bryobacterales bacterium
AGCAGATCACTGAGAGGGGGGTCCGCAGTTCGTGAGTCATGCCGGCGATGAAGTCTATCTGCATGCCGGCCAGCCTCGCCGCGCGCCGTGCGGAGACGACGACCAGCGCCGCCGCGCCCGCTAGCAACACAAAGACGCCGAAGGCCGTTGCAAGGTCACGCCGGTACTGGCGGCTGACGGCTGCGGACAGTGACCCCGCCACATGGACGGCGCCGATCTCGACGGGTCGCGTTGTGATCCGGCCACCCTTCAGCACCGGCAGGCGATTCGCGCCAGGTGTTCTTGGCCCGGGGCGAGACGGCTGGAACGGTCCATTGTCAGCGTCGCGCACGTCTCCGCGGCGACGCCGGGGGTCAAGACTGGAGTTCGGATTGCCGAATCGGAACTGGGAGCCCGCCCCACGACCAACGTCGCCCAGCGGGCGTCGCATGTCGGTCCGCGCGAACCAGGCGCGGTCAATCGCCGCGTCAGTTCGGTACAGGAAGTGTCGGCCATCATCCACGGCGATCGCAACGTCGTACAGGCGCATACCGTCGGCATCGGAGAACGAACGGTCCACTAGCGCCGGTACGGCGGTGGAAAGCACATAGTCCCAGTCGATGATCAGGATCAGGAAGCCGCCAACGCTCCAGCGGGGCAATCTGGGGCCGCCGGCGGGCCGGCGTGTCCTGTCTGGAACAAGCAGGCTTCGCACAAGTGCATGAGACTCCGGGACGACCACCCAAAAGGGCGGTCGGGAGTCCCGCGAGGAAGTAGGCGGGGCCATTACTTGCGCTAGTTCGGCCTTGACCGCCGCCAAGCTCGCGCCAGCTGTGACAGGCTCCGGCTCGGAGCTGCCGGCTGGCATCTCATAGAATGCCCACTGCCCTTCCTCGTCCCGATAGTGGACGATGGTTCGCTGGAGGATTCCGGGGTACGAACTCGCCTGCGCCCAGATCGCCCTGCGCTCCGCAAGCCGGCTATAGTCGATCCCTCGCGGGCCGCGGTTGGCCGGCTGCATCAAGGCGAGCAGGAGTGCCAACTCGCGCTCGGCTTCGCGCTCGAACTGGCGAACGGCGTTGGCCAGTGAGGTCCGCAGCACGGAACCTTGAGATTCGCTCAGCTGGCGCGCCCACCAGTACTGCTGCCACCCAAGGGCAAAGAGCATGACCGCCCCAACGCCGATCCCGACGGCGAGCCAGTTCTTGCGGACTACATCCAGCCGCGCCATACCGCTACCCGATTATTGCAGGGAACCTGCTAGTTCAGACCGCGACGGAACGTAGTGAGCGAAACTGTCAGTGGGTCCGCGCCTACGGCAGCGCGGACTTTCTGGCCCTGGAAAGCTCATGCCCGACACCCTGCTCTTCGCCCCTCCCCAGTCCCGTGCCCACCGCACGCCCCACGGCCACCCGGAACGTCGGGAGCGATTCGAGGCAGTGCTGCGGGAACTGGACGCGAGCGGCTTGCGAGCACGCCTCAGCTTGGTCAAGTCAGGCTTGGCCGACCGGGAATTGCTGCGCCTCTGCCACGGCGACAGCTACATTGCCCTCGCTGAGCGCGAGATCCGCTCCGGCCGGCGATTCCTGTCCACGGGCGACACGCACATCAGCCCCGCATCCCTCGACGCCGCTCTGGCGGCGGTGGGTGCAGTCTGCAAAGCCGTGGACTCGGTCGTCGAGGGATCGGCTCGCCAAGCCTTCTGTGCGCTGCGGCCTCCTGGCCACCATGCGAGGCCCGACCACGGGATGGGCTTCTGTGTGTTCAACAACATCGCGATCGGCGCCCGCCATGCCGTCGCCAACCACGGCTTGGAGCGCGTGTTGGTCGCCGACTGGGATGTCCACCACGGCAACGGCACGCAAGATATCTTCTACGAGGATCCCTCCGTGATCTTCTTCAGCACACATCAGTCACCTTGGTACCCGGGCACGGGCATGGAGAGCGAGACCGGCGAGGGCGCTGGGCGGGGGACCACGATCAACTGCCCGTTCCCGGCCCACTCTGGCCGCGAACAGGTGCTCGGTGCGCTTCGAAGGCGCCTGCTGCCGGTCATGGAGTCCTTTCGGCCCGATCTGGTGATGATATCGGCCGGCTTCGACTCTCGCATCGGGGACCCGCTCGGCCGGTTCCGGCTCTCAGACGACGATTTCTCGGAGATGACCTCGCTGCTCCAAGAGGTGGCAGACCAGCATGCACAGGGTAGGGTGGTCTCCGTTCTGGAGGGCGGCTATAGCCTTGAGGGCCTTGCAGCCGGGGTGAACAGTCACGTGCGGACGCTGCTCGCATAGTCCTTCGGGACCCGGTCTCCCAATCCGTCCCGCACGCAGTGGCCAAGTCAACGCCATAGGACCGGAGGACGGGCCCGGTTGCTTGCCACCGGCAGGCGGGGGGGGCCGGTAACCGCTTGTCGGTTCGGGTAGGCTGGATCAGGCTGGCATGGGTTGCGTTGCGGAATTGGATGGCTCTGCGAGCCGCCTAGGCGTGCGACGCTGCCCGGCAAGCAGTGCGAGGGCCGGACACCGCACAGCCTCGTCTACCAACCCAGCGCTCATCTCCGCGGTCGCGGCCATGATCGTTGCATCAGCCGCATGCGGGGGCAAGTCTCCGGTTGACGGGCTGGATCGTAGTAGGCCGCTCGTCCCCGAAGAGGCTCTTCGAACATTCCGCCTTTCGGATGGCTTCCGACTTGAAGTGGCGGCGTCCGAGCCTAACGTGACTGACCCCATAGCCGCCGCGTTCGACGA
>JAJDWM010000138.1 GCA_022825595.1 Bryobacterales bacterium
TCATAGGTGCTGATGAACCATCCATCCGCCGCCCGCGCAAGAGCGGGCTCATCGTCCGGAGCGCGCGCTGCTGCGGCAGCAGCCTCGCGAAGTCGGTTGACGCGAGTGATGGGGAACGATACGGTCTTCATCTAACGTCGGGATTCTACCTCTAGGCGACCGAGCGATCTAAGCCGGAGTCCGGAAGACATCGAGGCAGAACGGCGAGGATCGCGAGTGGGATAGCTGCGAATCCGCATCCGCCCAAAGCTGGATGGCTGGGCATGTTGGCCTCCGATTCCCTTCCTTCGACATCCGGGCCGGAAACGCCTACGGACTCAGCGCTCCAGGCCCGTTTTCGGAGCCGTGGAGTCGGCGGCAATCCATTGGCGCGCCGCCGAGACTGCAGTTCCAGATCATGACTCGTCAGGCCAATCCATAGGAATTACTTGACGGACACAAGCAGGGGGTGAGCGAAACAATCGGGCCCAACATGCTTCGGGCCTGCGGCAGCTGCCGATGACGCCGTTACGGTGTTGGCAGGGCGCTGCAGGTTCACAGCCATGGCGCGTTCCGAACATGCGGTGCGCGGAGGTCTCCTCGCTTCTCGGGTGCCCGGAGACCTGCGGCCGCCCATACTCGGATACAATCCCTGACCATGACGCGCCTCCACGACCGCTGCGGCAAACGCCTGGCTCTCGCCGCGGCAGTTGCATCTCTGGCGTGCGCACCCGACCCGCAGGCAGATCGCGCAGCCGGGCGGGCCGTCGCCAACCTTGACGTCTACCCGGGCTTGGAGGCCACCCTGTTCGCTTCCGAGCCGCAATTGACCAATCCAACCAACATCGACGTGGACCACCGAGGAAGGGTATGGGTCTGCGACGTCGTGAACTACCGTGAACACGGCCGGAACGACCGACGCCCAGAGGGTGACCGCATCCTCATCTTGGAGGACACGGACGCCGACGGACGGGCAGACACCACGAAGGTCTACTACCAGGGCCGGGACATCGACGCTGCCCTAGGCTTGGCCGTGCTTGGCAATAGAGTGATCGTCACCGCTGCCCCAGATGTCCTTGTGTTTACCGATGAGGATGGAGACGACATTCCGGACAAGAAGGAGTACCTGTTCAGGCGATCCGGCGCGCGCCAGGACGACCACTCCACGCATTCGCTCTCGTTCGGGCCCGATGGCCGCTACTACTGGAACATGGGCAACGCGGGCAGACACATCCACGACAAGAGCGGGGAACTGGTGATCGACAAGGCCGGGAACCCCGTGCTGGACCGCAACTACGAGCGAAGGCTTCGGGATGTCCCGAGTACCGACCGGCCCAGATTCGCACGCGAACTGCTCGGGAGGTCAAGCCCTTATCAGGGCGGCATGGTCTTCCGCTCCGAACTGGACGGGAGCGGGACGGAGGTCCTCGGCCACAACTTCCGCAACAACTACGAGGTTGCCGTGGACTCGCTCGGCGGGCTGTGGCAGTCCGACAACGACAACGACGGCAGCTATGCATGCAGGCTCAACTACATCCTCGAGTACGGCAACTACGGCTACCGCGATGAACTCACGGGAGCCGGTAATGAGGCCCGCCGGACGGGCCGGAGTGAGATCGTTCCGGAGCGGCATTGGCACCAGAACGATCCCGGGGTCGTACCAAACCTGCTGATCACCGGCGCCGGCTCACCCACGGGAGTGACCGTTTACGAGGGTAGCCTGCTCCCGCAAGAATTCCGGGACCAAGTGCTTGCGACCGACGCCGGTCCGGGTGTCTTGCGCGGCATCCTGACCCAGAAACGCGAGGCGGGATACACGGCCACGGCTGTCGACATTCTGAAGGGCGAGCGCGACAAATGGGTGCGACCCGTCGATGTCGCGGTGGCTCCAGACGGATCGCTGTTTGTAAGCGACTGGTACGACCCGGTGATCGGGTGGAATCGCCAGCAAGACTCGGCGCGCGGTCGGATTTTCCGCATCGCCCCGCCGTCACACCCCTACGGTCCGCACCGCCACGAAGTCGACACCCTAAGCGGTGCAATGGAGGCCCTGAAGAGCCCTAATGGATCCGTCCGATACCTCGCATGGCACGCATTGGAGGGCCGCCAAGACGCCGAGGATGCGCTCGCCGAGCTCTTCCGCGAAGGGAAGCACGTCCGCCACCGGGCTCGGGCGCTGTGGCTGCTGGCCCGCATCGAAGGGAGGGGGCGCTCGTACTGCGAAGAGGCCCTGACGGACCGAGACGAAGACATCCGGGTCGTGGCCCTCCGCGCAGCTCGCCAGCTCTTCGGAGGCGACTTGACGATCTTGGCGAGAGCCGCTTCGGATCAATCTGCCCACGTCCGGCGCGAATGTGCTATCGCACTGCGCGGCGACACATCCCCGAGGGCCGCAGAGATCTGGGCACGGCTGGCCGGGCAGCACGCGGCCGGAGACCGCTGGTACCTCGAGTCCTTGGGCATCGGAGCCGACGGAGACTGGGACGCACGACTGAACGAGTGGCTCGCCTTGGTCGAGGGGCGGTGGGACACTCCGGCCGGCCGGGAGATCGTGTGGCGCTCGCGCGGCTCGCTGACGCCGCGGTACCTGGCGGACATCCTAACCGGCGCAGGCATTGGCGAGGCGGAGTTCCTTAAGTACTTTCGCGCGTTCGACTTCCAGGCCGACAGCGGCGAGAAGGCGCGCAGCCTGAGGCGCTTGGCGTTCGGAAGGACCGGCGACGGCTCGCCAGTGCCATTCGTCGTCGCGTCGGAGGCTTTGCTGAGGCTGCCCACATTCGACCTTGAGGCACGCAGGGACATCCAAGCGTCCGTTGACGCCCTGCTCGAGAGAGGAGTCGGGACTGAACAGTTTGCCCGGCTGGTGCAGCGCTACAACCTGCGGGAGCACTACCCCTCGTTGGTGGAGGTTGCCGCGACCAACCAAGACAATCCGGTCGGGATTGCTTCGGCCCGGATGCTGCTGGAGGAGGGTGAAGCTGGCGCCATTTTGCAATTCGTGCGCGAGAGCCCGGAGCTGGCGGCTGCCGCCGTTGGAGCTGTGGGCAACACCCGCGCCGAAGAGGCGGTGCCGCTGTTGCAGACAGTGCTGCTGGACGATGGGCTGCCGGATGCCGCTAGGGACCGCGCGGTTCGGTCGCTTGCCAGCTTCAGCCAAGGCGTGCAGGCCTTGGTGGATCTGGCCCGCGAGGGCGAGTTCCCGAGTGACTTGGCAGAGATTGCCGGGGCTGCGGTGTCCAGATCAATGCACGTGCGGCTTCGCGAGCAGGCGGCGGGCCTGTTCCCTGTCCCGCCTCTGAGAAATCGCGAGCCCCTGCCGCAGATGACGGAACTTCTGGTGTTTGTCGGAGACCCAGACAACGGGGCGGCGGTCTTTGATCGGGCGACGTGCAGCGATTGCCATGTGGTCAACGGTGTCGGCACGAACTTCGGGCCCGACCTCTCTGAGATCGGGGGCAAGCTCTCGAAGGCAGGGCTGTACGATTCGATTCTGGATCCAACGGCCAGCGTCTCGCCGACTTACGACCTGGTCCACCTGACCCTGTCTGGCTCCGAGGACGCCTCCGGATTCGTGATCAGCGAGACCGAGGAGTCCCTGACACTGCGTATGGAGGGTGGCATCGTCTCGGAGTACCCGAAGGGACGCGTCCTCGAGCGCAGGAAGTCCGCCGTTTCGGCCATGCCCGACGACCTGCAGGAGCAGATGGACGCTGATGATCTGGTGGATCTTGTGGAGTACCTGAGCCGCCTTCGGTAGGGCCTCACTGGCCCATACATCGGCCAGAGGCGAACAGCCGGCTGCCGTGGGCAGACCCGGGTGTCTTCGGGCTGGCTGACTGAGGGAGGCATCAGTCGCGCCTCGCTGAGCACGGCAGCGGACTACCGCTGAAGCTGTCCGAATCCCGTGGAAGTCCACAGCTCCGCGACGCCTGTCGTTGCACCTTCCAATTCCCGTTCACGGCCACGCGATGGGCACGATAGCTCTCGCGCGGTTGGTCACCTGCGGATCTTACGCCCGACGACGCTCAGGGCTGCCGCCGCCGCCAGCTTGTGGTCTTTGCGCCACGGTGGTCCGGCCTCCCGACCGAATCGGGAAATGAGCGCAGTGACCGCAGAGACCGCCATGCCCAAGGATTCAGCCGCCAACGCGGGGAGGTCGGCCCGGCGAGGGAATCTCCGGACATCCAAGCCCAAGTCGACTGCAGCTTCGGCCAAGGATTCGCGATACAGCATACCGTCCGCGGCGAAGGTCAA
>JAJDWM010000396.1 GCA_022825595.1 Bryobacterales bacterium
TCGGCGTCGTAGAACGTCATGCCCAAGTGCCACTTTCCGACCATCGCCGTGCGGTACCCCTTCTCCCGCAGCATCTGCGGCAGCGTCAGGCGGCCCGCCTCGATCAGGGACGGCCCCTGCACTCCCACGAATACGCCTGCCATGCCGTTGCGGAACGGCATCCGGCCCGTCAGTAGGCCGTACCGCGTGGGGGTGCAAACGGTCGAGGGGCTGTGGGCGTCCGAGAAGCGCAGCCCTTCCCTCGCCAGCCGGTCGATGTGCGGGGTCGCCACCTTGGCTTCCGAGTTGTAGGCGTGCACATCGCCGTATCCAAGGTCATCGGCGAGGATCAGCAGCACATTGGGAAGTTGCCGGGTCTCGGCGACCGGTCCGCAGGCGACGCTTGCGGCCAGTGCTACAAGGGCCCATGCGAGGAGCGGATGATGCCCGCCCCGGCCCCGCCTGGGCACGCTCACCCCACCCGCGGGGCTGTATCCGTAACCTCTTCGATATCCGGGTCGAAGTACAGAACCTTGCCTTGGCGCAGAGCCATAACGCTCATCGATATCGTCACTTGGGCGCGGTAGGCTGTGTCCGCGTCCAGATTCGGCTTGGCGCGCGTGCGGATGCACTCCAGGAAGTTCTTCATGTGCGCGTCCCGGCCGCGGTCTTCGACCTTGATCTGGACGTTCTCCGTGCCGTACTTTCCGACGAACGCGTCCCTGTAGACGCGTTCCGACTCGACGGTGATGTACTCCGTGCGCCCTTCGAACCGGCCGTGCTCGACCATCAAGATGGTCCCCTCGTGGCCGCGGATCAGGCCCGGGATGTGCCGGGAGTTGGCCATGGTGGCGCTCAGGATCAGCGAGTGGCCTCTCGCGAAGTCTGCCAGCAAGTTCATCGTGTCCGGGACTTCGCGATCCCCCGGCGCGTTGAATACATACTTGCCGCCAGAGGCAGTCACCCGATAGGGGAACTGCGGTTCGCCCCAACAGATGTTCAGCGGTGCCACCACGTGGTAGAAGAGGTCCGTGGCGATGCCCCCGGAGTAGTCCCAATACTTCCGGAATCGGAAGAAGCGGTGGGGATCCCACTCGCGCTTCTGCGCAGGACCCAGCCACATGTCCCAGTCGACGTAGTTGACGCCTTGGCCGTGGGGCCCGGCATCGGGCTCGATCACCCAGCCGCGGCCGCGCTCGGGTGTCCAGTTCCACTCTCCCCGCAGGGAGTTTCGGTGGTAGGACCCTTGGCTCGAAACCAACTTGCCGATCATGCCGTCCTGAATGGCCTTGCGCGCCTTCCACCACTGGTCGGCCGACGTGGTCTGGGAACCGACCTGCAGCACGGCTCCGGTCTCGCGCACCTTCCGCGCGACCGCCTTGGCCTCCTCGATGGTGTGGGTCATCGGCTTCTCGAGGTACACATCTATCCCGGCATCCATGGCGTCGATCGCCATAGTCCCGTGCCAGTGGTCGGGGGTTGCGATCACGACAGCGTCGATGTCCGGACGGGCCAGAATCTCCCTGTAGTCCAGCGTGGAGAACTCGGCCTTGCTGTTCTCCTGGGCCAGACGCCTCCGCTTCTCGTAGACGTCGCAGACAGCCGCTACACGGAAGTTCTGCCCTCCCTCGATCATCGACAGCATCAGCCGCTGCAGGCTGCTGCCGCGACCTCCGACGCCGATCTGGGCGACGTTGATGCGGTCGTTGGCCCCAATCACGCGCCGCGCAGAAGCCGCGTCTTGCGCTCTGGCCGCCGTTGCGGCTAAGGCCCCCCCGGCGACTGCGGTCGCGTTCAGGAATTGTCGACGGTTGACTTCGGGAGATTGCGCCATAGCCTGTCCTCGCCGAATTGTATCAGCGACGGGCCAGGCCGGGAGATCCGCCGCTGCGCTACAATCCGACCAGTTCCGGGCCGGTCGTAAGATGCACGGTCGCCGCTCGTCGCTCGCCGGCAGTGTGCGAATGCTGGCCGCCTCGAAGTCCCGCCGGCTAACGGAGTCTGTGCTCATGGCGGTTGAGCTTCGCCCCCCGCTGGTCCGGATGGCAGGCGTGTCTGCCTTCGCCGTCCTTGTGGCCATGAATGGCCTCGCCGCATCGTCCGGTGAGAGCATTCTCTCGGTCCTTGGACGGGTATGCGTACAGTGCCACGGAGCGACCGGACCGCCGCACGGCGGGATTGACCTCCGCGCGGTAACCGGCACCGAAGACCTCGCAGCCCGGCCCGAATTGGTGCGCAAGCTGGTCCGCGTCCTTGACGCAGGGGTGATGCCCCCGCCAGGCGGGCCTTCCATTCCAGCCGAGGACCGCGAGCGGGCAGTGGGCCTTCTGCGGTCCATGCTGCCGCCCGACGAGTTTCCCCAAGGCCCCGCACCGCGAGTGCCGGTGCGCCGGATGAATCGCTTCCAGTACGCGAACGCCGTTCAGGACCTCTTCGATCTGAGCGTGGAGGTGTTCGCCCTCCCCGAGCGAATGCTCCGCGACTACGGGTACTTCCGCCCCGAGACCGGCAAGATGCCCGACGAACTCAAGGCTGGCAGTCGGCCACTCGGGAAGTCCCAGCTGATCGGCAAGCGCCTGGCGGGAGTCACGCCGTTCCCCCAAGATCTGCGTGCGGAGCACGGATACGACAACCGGGCAGACCACCTGTCGCTCTCGCCGCTGCTGCTGGAGTCCTTCCTGAAGCTCGCCACCGCCATCGTCGACAGCCCCGACTTCAACGCCGATACGAGCGGCGAGTGGGAGCGGCTCTTCGGCCCCCCGGAGGACGGAGAGGTGACGCGGGCCGCTGTGAGGCGCGCCCTGCGACCGTTCCTGACGCTGGCGTTCCGGCAGCAGGTCGACTCCGCTACCTTGGAGCGCTACTCGGACTTCGCTCTCGGCAGAATCAAGGGCGGCCTGCCGTACGCCGATGGCATTAGGGCCGCCGTCTCTGCGGCTCTCGCTTCTCCGCGCTTCCTGTACCTACACGACGTCGACGGGAGGGCGGGTCGGAATGCTCCGGCCGGCAACCTCAGCTTGGCGTCCCGCCTGTCGTTCTTCCTATGGGGCAGCATCCCCGATTTGGAGCTGCTGCAGCTGGCCGACGCCGGGAAGCTGACCGATCCCGAAACTCTCGCCAGGCAGGCCGACCGCATGCTGCGGGACGCCCGGCTGAAGCGCTTCTGCGACAGCTTTGCGCCACAGTGGCTGCAGCTGGAACGGATTGTCTCCTCCGTGCCGGACCGCGAGCTCTTCCCCGATTTCTACTTCGCGAAGTTCCGTGCCAGCATGCACATGATGCTGGAGCCGCTGCTCCTGTTCGAGACCGTCCTGATCGAGAACCGGCCGATCCTTGAGCTTGTCGACTCGGACTTCAGCTACCGCAGCGAACTCCTCGAGACCTGGTACCGCGATGGCACGCGCCCCGAAAAGGTCCCGCCAGTAGCGATCCCGTTCCGCCGAGTCTCGATCGACGATCGCAGGCAAGGCGGCGTGATCACCACCGCGGCGGTCATGACGATGACCTCGGGGCCCGCCGAGAGCAGGCCAATCACGCGCGGAGCGTGGATGGCAGGGGTCGTCTTCAACGACCCGCCCGCCCCCCCGCCACCGGAGGTGTCGCCGCTTCCCATCGTGGAGGAGGGACCGCTGACGCTCCGCGAGCGCCTTGAAGCGCACCGGTCGCGGCCCGATTGCGCCGCCTGCCACGCCAGCATCGACCCGTTGGGCTTCGCGCTCGAGAACTACGGTCCCACCGGAGTCTGGCGAGAAACCTACGAAAATGGCCATTACGTGGACGCCAGCGGTGTGCTCTTCGGGCGTCACACCTTCGCGGACGTGACCGGGCTCAAGCAAGCGATCCTCGCCGAGAAGGACCGCTTTGCCCGCGGATTCGCCGCGCACCTGCTGGAGTATGCCTTGGGTCGGCAGTTGGCCCCTTGGGACGAGCCGGCAGTGGATGAGATCGTTCGCCGGTCGGCACAGGGCGGCTACCGAATGCAGGACATGATCAAGCAGGTTATCCTGAGCGCGCCGTTTCGGGGCACTCGGTCGGCTGGGGAGACGTACAGTGGCAAACCCTGAACTCGCCGCGCGAGCGGCGCTGACAAGCCGGCGATCCTTCCTGCGCAGCGCGAGCGGCGCTTCCTTGGCGCTGCCCTGGCTGGAGAGCTTGGCCACAGCCGGCAGCGGCAAGGGTCAGCGTCAACGCCCGCCGCTTCGGATGGGCTTCTTCTATGTGCCGATCGGGGTCGTCCGCAAGGGCTTCTTTCCCGGCGAGAGCCATGCCGGCCTGCCCGCCTTCAACGGGGATCTCAGCGCGATCGCCGAGACCAAGACCCCAGTCGGGTCGCACCGGATCAGCCTCACGCCCACGCTCGAGCCCCTGGACGACATCCAGCACAAGGTGTCGCTCGTCACTGGGCTCGACCGGACGTTCCAGAACGGCACCGATGTCCACGCCCAGTGCGCGTCGTGCTTCCTGAGCAGCGCCGTGCCGTTCGGCGTCCCCTCGTCGGCTTGGCCCTTGGATCGCACGCTGGATCATGTCGTCGCCGACAGCGTCGGGGACCTCACGCCGTTCCGCACGCTAGAGCTGAGCTGCAACAGCCACCGCGACAATCTCGAGTCAATCTACTTCGACAACATCTCTTGGTACGGGACCGGCCACGTGGCGCCATCGATTCGCGACCCGCGAAAGGCGTACCGGCGCCTGTTCAGCACCCAGGAGACGGGCCAGTTCCGCGACATCACCGACCTTGTGCTCGCGGATGCCCGCTCGCTCAGGCGGCAGCTCGGCCAGGCGGACCGCCGCAAGTTCGCCGAGTACTTCGATTCCGTACGTGCCATCGAGAAGCGCATGGACAAGCTCGAGAAGATGCGCGGCCAGTTGGCAAGGGTGTCGATGGCCGAGCCTCCCGAGGCGCACCTGCCGCGGGGCGAGTACATCCGCCTGATGGGCGACCTGATGGTCGTCGCGCTGCAGACCGGACTGACAAGGGTCGCAACGCTCATGGTCGGGCCAGAGCGCTGGAACACCCCGTTCCTGTTCGAGGGGCTCTTCGACAAGCCCGTCAGCCATCACTTGATGTCCCACGCGCAAACGAAGCACGGTGAGGAGCTGCTTCAGATCGACCGCTTTCACGTCGAGCAGTTCGCCTACATCCTCAAGCGCATGGACGCCATTAGGGAGGCTGATGGGTCAACCCTGCTCGACAACTCGATCCTTACCTACGGGTCGGGGCTGGGCGACGGTGCGACCCACCAGTACCACGATTTGCCGATCGTGGTCGCTGGACTGGGCGGCCGGGCATTCAAGCCGGGCCAGCACCTGCACTGTCCCGACGGCACACCGCTCGCCAACCTGTGGCTCACCCAGGCGCGCATCATGGGCTGCCGGCTTGAGCGCTTCGCCGACAGCACAGGTGTGATTCCCCAACTGCTCGCGTGAGCGGGCCCGCAGAGCTAAGGGCGCTCGGTTCTCTCCCGTGCTGCCCTGCGCGATCATTAGGATTGCGGCGGAGACCATAGGTGCCCACCTTCCGACAGTGGCTGGAGGCCAATCTGGGCCTGGGGTCGGCAGTTCAGGACCTCGTGCTGTTTCCGCTGTTCGCAGCGGCCTTGGTCTGGGCGCTCGTCAGGGTGCTCCTGTGGCTGGTCGCCAACAGGGTCGAGGATCCGGAGCGCAGGCGCCGTTTCCGCTCGCTGACCATTTACGGGGCGCTGGTGCTGGCGGCCTCGCTGTTCAGCGGCATCTGGCTCGCCGGCGTGCGCCGCTTCGCGTCGCTCCTTGACGCTCGTTCGCCAGAGGAGGTCGAGACCATCCAGGCCTATCTGGACGGCTGCTTGTATGTGGCTCTGGCCACGGCCGCCATGGTGCTGGCCGTGCGCTTCGTGCGAAGCAGCCTGGAGGTTG
>JAJDWM010000759.1 GCA_022825595.1 Bryobacterales bacterium
GGCAGAGCACATGCGGCTGTGCAGTCTGAGTGGCAACCGTTCCGGGATCTTCGTTTGATGTGAGACCGGACAACCAGCCGCTCGACGGTAATCTGATAGTCGCGCGGGCCGCCCGAAGAATACGCAAACGTGTCAGCGAGCTCTGCACTCAGTCAGGGTCCAAAGACTGCCTTCCCCTGATGAACTTAAGATACATCGTCAATTCCCGCCAACCGCATCCCCTCCGGTAGGTTACTTGGTTTCCTTCCAGGTCAACCTGACCTTCAGGCCATTCAGGTGCGACCAGGGAAGCAGTCCTTTGTGCTGAAGCATACCGACGACGATGCCGGGAGCGATCCCTTGCTCATCAGCAAGTACCTCTACGGCACGCTCGCTACGTGGTGACGTGGCAATGAACTGCTCCCATTTACGTTGAGGGACCAAGACGTTGGATGCCCACTCATTAGCCTCTGCTTCTAGCCCCGTGTAGTCTCCGTTAGTCTCATCAACCAAAAGTGCTTTTCTTGCTGTGAAGCAGAATATGTGCCGCCCGTTGGCCCGGGAAAGGAGAGCAGTGGTTCGTAAGAAACGACCACGACGAGGACGGCAGCCGCGCTCGGTGGTCGGAAATTCCCCATGCCGCGGGCGAAGATCGTCATGGCACGGCTGTCGCTTCGGTTGCGGCAGGCCGAGATTTCGGCATTGCTCCGGGCGCCACGATCGTTCCTGTCGCAAGAAGATTTGCACCTGACGGGGACGCGGGGCAGGACGTGTCTCGCGCCGTCGTGGACATCATTTCGAAGATGTCCACTTCGAAGCGGGCGGAGGTGGATGCCACAATGGCGAACGCCGTTGTGGACGATTACGCGCATTACGACATCATCAACCGGAGTTTTGGAATTGGCGTGTTCGATCCAGCCGGAATCCAGAAAGTCTTGGATGACGAGACGGCCGTAGTGGGGGTGACCACCTACGCCGAATGTTGCCCAGAACGTGGCGCGCCTTCATGCAAACGGCAACGCACCCCGATGATCGTACCGTGGTGGTATACGCGGCAGGAAACGAGAAGGAGGAGTTCTCGGGTTTGGAGGCCAACCTTCCCTACCACGAGCCGCACGTGCGGGGGCATCAGTTGTCCGTGATGGCGGTCGACCACGACAGCGGCCATGCAGCCTACACCAATTTCTGTGGGGCGCTTCTTTCGGATTGGGACCAAGAGCGCTGGGGACGGCACTTCTGCCTGGCGGCGCCGGGGACGGTGAACTCGGCCGGCAATGCCGGGACGGGACACGTCTTTCACAAAATCGAGGGAACGTCATTCGCGGCTCCCGTCGTAAGCGGTGCGGTTGCGCTGCTTATGGAGCATTTTTCGGGGGCAGCTCGGGAACAGCGCAATCGTGAAGCGGGTTGTCGATACGGCCGACAATACCGGGCGGTATGCCCAGCTTGAGATTACGGAGCCGCGCTGCTCGATCCCGGTGCCCTTGACGAACACACGGCGTTGGAGAAGTTTGCTGAAAGCGACGGCCACGACGCCCCGCGGGCCAGACATTCGCCACCTGGAGTGCTCAACCGCAGTCAAGAGCAGCTCAGGACGAACCACGGAAACAGCGTGTTCCTACCGTCGCTTGGGTGTTGGACAACCATCGAGGGGTCCGAACTCGGGGGCATGCACGAGGGGTAAGGCCTGTGGGCGCGGTTGGCAGAGGATGCTGGCCTCACCTAGTCCGTGCTGACCGCCGTAGTCGCGGCTGGATCAAGCCCGACAAGGACATGATGGCTAGGGCGGCCATACTGGCCATGCACCGGGACGGCCACATCACCCTGCCGCCGCCCACCCGGATACCCGGCAGGGCCCGCCCGGTCACCTTCGGACCCGACACCGAACCGCCCCTGTTCCCGCCGCCGGCCACCCTTGACGACATCCGCCCGCTCACCCTGCGGCCCGTCCTCGGCAAGACCCGCGAGGGCAAGCTGTGGAACGAGTTCATCGCCCGCTACCACTACCTCGGCTACAAGACCCTGGTGGGCGCCCAGATCCGCTACGCCCGTCACGGACAGCCCATCGCCATGCTCGGCTTCAGCACCGCCGCCTGGAAGCTCGCCCCGGCCAGTTGGTGTGGACGATCCTGACAATGGTGGCCGCGGGTTTCCTCGCCGCAGCGCTTGACTCGAAGCGCATCACCGACGACGACGGCGATGTGGAGGACGGGTGATGCTGTTCACGCTGACCGTCATCGTTGTGGTCCTGTTGCTGTTCATCCGTGCCATGCGACGCGATTTTTTGCGCGGAAGGGGTAGAAAAAGACGAGGCTGCGTCGAATACCGGTTCATGAAGATTACAACACGAGATATCGTAGGCACAGGCTATGTGGACAAGGATAAGCGGATCGCTGAACTTGAAAGCGAGGTCCGTCGCCTTAAGGCGACGATCAGTGACCTGATGGCGATGATCCAGTCGCTTGAGACGCACTTTCTTAGCTGACAAAGCGGTAGCCGTTTGTTTGACGGAGCGGGAAGTGTTTGCGGATTCCCTGAGCGCGCCGGCGTTGCGCTTCACCGGCGCCCGGACAGCGAGGTCAAAGGTTCCGGCCGGACGGAGCGAGTCCGGCTCCACGGAGCTGCTCCTCGATGTGAAGCTCGATGTCTCGCTTCACCCGCTCGGTGTCTTCGGACGCGAGCCTGGCCATGAAATGGTCGGAGTCCGGGACGGGCGTGATGCGGTAGCGGATGGAGAACCTGTCCCGGAGATCCTCCTTCGAGGGATACTCCCCGATGCGGAAGAGCTTGCCTAGGTCGATCCGGGCCTGCTCGACGTAGTCCTCGATGAAGCGGGCGCGCTGGCGCACCAGCCGCTCCCGGAGTCCGTCCATGACCTCGGTGCAGTATTCGTGGTTGGCGACGGTGAGGAACCGCGAGCCCCTTGTCGTCCCACGGCAGAGAGTTCGAGTAGTGCCGGGTCCTTGCCTCGTTTATGGTGGCGTTGAGCGCGGCCAGTGCCGCCTTGGGCAAGAGTCGTTTGACGGTCCGCTTGGTCAAGGTGGTCTTGAGCCTGAGCAATCAGGTCTACGTGGCCAAGGTCGAATTCAACCCGTTCTGCAAGTAGGTCGTAAGCTGAAACCCGCCCTGTAGATCCTCGCTCGGAGTGAACTGCGCGTCCTGCACTGCCATGACCGTTGCCAATCGTGTCCCGACCCATTCCGCGACGGGGGGCGTCACCGCGTTGCCAATCGAATGGTAACGGAGACTATCAATTAGCTTTGTCTGCTTCTCGTCCATCTCACGAGGCAATGTCCAGTTGTCGGGAAAGCCTTGCACTCTCTCAACCTCGACCGGAGTGAACCGCCGCACGCGGCAGTCGGGATACCACACGTA
>JAJDWM010000198.1 GCA_022825595.1 Bryobacterales bacterium
CGGCAGGAGCGCTCGTGTTGCCTTTCGATGCAGCTGCCGAATCGGGAATCTCTGTATCGGCAGCGGGTGCCCACGTCCTGATCTCAATACCGACCCTGCGCCGCCGAGGGCAGCTTGACGAGCCCACACCGCGTGTCGTCAGCGCACTCAGGGGTCTGCCGCACCATGTCACGTACCTATCGACCACTGGGATCTACGGGGATGTCCGCAATGTGGACGAGCGGACCCTGCCGGCCCCGCGGACAGAGCGCCAGCGCCTGAGAGTGTTGGCCGAGCGGCACGTGCGGCGCTTGGCGTGCAGGACGGCCATTCTGCGGCCGGCGGCCATTTACGGCCCTGGCAGGGGCGTCCACGCTAGGATGCGCGCGGGAGACTTCCTGCTGCCCGCCGGACGGCCACGGATGGTGTCCCGAATCCACGTCGACGACCTCGCCGCCATCGTCGCCGCGAGCATGGCCCGCGACGTGGATGGGGCCTTCCCAGTGGCGGACGAATCGCCGGCCCCGTCCTCCGAGGTCGCCCGCTTCTGCTCAGAAGCGACCGGCCTCCCGCTGCCCGCATTCGTCCCGGCCTCCGAAGTCTCGGCAACGAGGAGGGCCGATCGGAGGGTCGACGGCGGGGCAATCCGCCAGCTCACCGGCGTGCGCCTGCTCTATCCGACGTATCGCGAGGGCATCGCGGCATGTCTGGCGCAGGAAGCCTCCCGCCAGAGGCGCGATCGGGCCTAGCCAGTAACCGCCTGCGGGTGGAGACTCTCGCGCGAGTCCAGCAGTCGGCTGACGTGCTTCGCCAGAACGTCACACTCGATGTTCACCGGTTCCCCGGCATTTCGTACGGCGAGGTTGGTCACCTCGTAGGTGTGGGGGATGATCGCGATGCCGATCGTGTCGCCCCTCAGCGAAGCCACCGTCAGGCTGATACCGTCGATCGCTACGCTGCCCTTGTACACCAAGTACTTGAGCAGGTCGCGGGGAACCCGGACCGAGAGCCACCAGTTGCCGCCCCCGAGCGGATTCAATGCATCAACAGTCCCCGTGCCGTCGACATGTCCGAGGACAAAGTGCCCGCTCAGCCGGCTTGTCGGGAGCAAGGGCCGCTCCAGATTGACCAGATCTCCGGCGGTGAGCGTCCCCAGGCCGGTTCGGGCCAGCGTCTCAGGTGACAGGTCGGCCGCGAAGCCCCGGACGTCGACCTCCACGGCAGTCAGGCAGCAACCGTTGACCGCGATGCTCCCGCCCTTGCGAAGGTCCGAGAGAACCTCCCTTGCCCCCACCTGAATGCGGGCTCCGGAACTCGAGCGCTCCATGCCGCGGATGCGGCCTGCCTCTTCGACGATTCCGGTGAACATGACAGTCTACGCTCAATCGCTGGGCGAAACATGGTCGTTGACAACTGTCGCATCGACCAGGAACTCGTCGGGACCGACGGGGCTGGTCCGCAGGTTCCGCACCCGAATCGCGCCCGACCGCGAGCGACGGCCCGCGCCTCCGACCATGGGCAGCGAATCGAAGCCCCCAAGGATCTTCGGAGCGAAGTACAGCAGGATCTTGTCCACGGCACCCCCTTCAAGCAGCGCCCAGTTCAGCTTCGCGCCTCCTTCGACCATCACAGACGTGATGTCCCGCCGACCGAGCCAAGCGAAGAGCGCGTGGAGATCCACTCGGCCGGTCGGCGAGTCGAACACCCTGATCGCTACCTTGGCCCGCTCTAGAGCACGCCTGCGACGCTCTGTGGCGGCCGAAGTGGTCGCCACCAGCAAATCGCCCTGCACCGATTCCACGATGCGTGAATCCGTCGGAATGCGCAGAAGCGAGTCGACGATGACACGCTGCAGGCGTCGGCGCCTCGGCAAGCCCGTACGGTCGGTGAGGCGGCAATCGTCCGCTTGGACCGTCCCAATGCCGGTCATGATCGCGTCGTGACTGTGCCTCACCCGGTGCACATGCGCCCTAGCGGTAGAACTCGTGATCCAGCCCGTGTTGTCGTCGGGAGCCGCGATCTTGCCGTCCAAGGTCAACGCGGTCTTTAGCGTTACCAAGGGCCGGCCGGTCCGCGCGAAGTGGAAGAAGGCCTGGTTCAGGCGCTCCGCTTGGCGGGCGACTTCGCCGCTTGCCTCGAAGACTTCGACGCCGGCCTGGCGAAGCGCGTCCAAGCCTGCCCCGTCGATGTTCGGGTTGCGGTCGCGGCTCGCGCAGACGACACGTGCGATACCGGCCTCCAAGACCGCACGAACGCACGGCGGCGTTCGCCCGTGGATGGAGCACGGCTCCAGCGACACGTACAGTGTCGCCCCCTGAGAGCGGCCCCCCGCCTGTTCCAAGGCCAGCACTTCCGCATGCTTGCGGCCTTCGTAGGAATAGCAGCCCTCGCCAACGCGTAGGCCCGTGCTGTCCACCACGACCGCTCCGACCATGGGGTTGGGGCTGGCAATCCCGGTCCCTCGACGGGCCAGCTCGACCGCTTCGGCGAGCCACCTGCCGTCTGACTCGCTCACACTGTCTCCAGCGAATCGAACATCGAACGCACGAAAGTCTCCGCGTCGAATGGAACCAAGTCGTCAATGGTCTCGCCGACACCCACCCAACGGATCGGTATCGCGAGCTCCCGGGCGATGCTGACAGCGATTCCGCCCTTTGCCGTGCCGTCGAGCTTTGCTAGGACCAAGCCCGTCACGCCAGCGGTGGTGGCGAACTGTCGGGCCTGCTGCAGACCGTTCTGGCCCGTCACCGCATCGATGACCAGCAGCACTTGGTGGGGGGCGCCCGGTACCAGCCGCGTCGCCGTACGCCGGATCTTGGCAAGCTCCGCCATCAGACCCGCTTTGTTGTGCAGCCGACCCGCCGTGTCTGCAATGACCGTATCGGCTCCCCGTGCCTTGGCGGCCTGCAGGCTGTCGTAGACGACCGCGCTGGGATCCGCTCCCGCGTGTTGGCGGATGACCGGGCACCCCGACCGCTCGCCCCAGATCTGGAGCTGTTCGGCGGCTGCGGCCCTGAACGTGTCTGCCGCGCACAGCAAGACCTCCCGTCCCTCTGTTCTCAGGCGGTGTGCGAGCTTCCCGATCGTAGTGGTCTTGCCCACGCCGTTGACGCCAACCACCAGGATCACCTCTATGTCGGGACTGCTCCCCGTTTCTTCGGTGGCGGTGGCCTGGCCCAATATCGCGACGAGACGCTCGGCGATCAGTCCGCGCACGGCCTCGGCACGCGCGGCCTCCTCGCTTCGAACCGCGGAGCGCAGGTCGGAGAGGATCTCATCGGTGGTGCGCACGCCGAGATCGGCTCCGATGAGCGCCATCTCGAGGTCCTCGAGCAGCTCAGCGTCTAGTTCGACAGGGCCGGAGAGGATCCCGTCGAGCTGCTCCGAGAGCGTCTCGCGTGTCTTGGTAACGGCCTTCCGGAACCGGCCGAACAGTCCTGGCTTCTTGGGCGGGGCGCCGAAGAGCGACTGCATGGCCGGAATGCGGGTAGCGCGCCCGCGCCCCGATCATATCAACCGGAGAACCATCCCAGCCCTCCTGAAGCGGTCGGAGACGACCGGCCGAAAGCCGGGCCCAAGCACACCCTCAGGCCAGCAGCTCGCCGATCAGCTCGCCACCGTTGATCGTCGGGCGCTCGGCGCGGCCGTTGTGAAGGTAGGTCAGATTGAGGTGGTTCAGGCCCAACAAGTGCAGGATCGTCGCGTGGATGTCGTGGATGTGGCAAGGCCTCTCTGAGGCCCGGAAGCCGATCTCGTCCGTCGACCCCACCACCTGGCCACCTGCGATGCCCGCGCCGGCGAGCCAGATCGTGAAACCCCAAGGATTGTGGTCGCGACCATACACGTCTGGCGCGATCGAGCCCGGGCCTCCGTCGCTGAACGGGGTGCGCCCGAACTCCCCGCCCCACACAACCAGTGTCTCGTCCAGCAGCCCCCTCGACTCGAGATCCGTGAGCAGGCCGCTGATGGGCGTGTCGGACACCCTGCACATTTTGGAGTGGTTCCGCTCGAGGCTAGCGTGGGAGTCCCAGCCTCCGCCGCTGCCGCAATAGACCTCCACAAAGCGGACGCCGCGCTCCACGAGCCGACGCGCCAGCAGACAGTTTGCTCCGAACCTACTCGCGTCCTCGTCGTCCATGCCATACAGCCGCTTGGTGGCGACGGATTCCCGTTCCAAGTCGACGGCTTCGGGTGCGGCGCTCTGCATCCGAAATGCGAGTTCGTACGACTCGATGCGAGCCTCAAGTTCGTCGTCGTCCGGGAAACGGCCGGCGTGGTGCCGATTGAGGACTTTCAGGTAATCGAGACGGCTTCGCTGCTGCTCCTCGCTCACGTGTTCGGGAGGGCGCAGGTTGAGGATCGGCGGACCCTCCTGCCGCAGGTGGGTGCCCTGGTAGCTCGCCGGAAGGAAGCCAGAGCCCCAGTTTGTCGGCCCTCCCTTGACCGCCTTTCTGTCCGTGAGCACGACAAATGCAGGCAGGTTCTCGTTGGAGCTTCCCAGCCCGTAAGTTGTCCAGGCGCCCAGCGACGGCCTGCCGGCCAGTATCGAACCGGAGTTCATCTGCCGGTTGGCGCCCACGTGGTTCACACCGTCGGCCCAGCACGAGCGGACGACCGCGAGCTGGTCGACGTGCTCCGCTATCTGCGGGTACCAGTCCGATACCCAGAGCCCGCTTTGCCCGTGGCGCTTCCACTTCCGCATCGACGCAACAATGGGCATCCTGTGGGATCCCGTCGCGCTGGTCACGGGAAGCTTGAACGACTCCGGCGTGACCTGTCCGGCAAGCCTCTCGAGCGCCGGCTTTGGGTCGAAGAGGTCGATATGGCTGGGGCCGCCCTCCATGAACAGCCAGATCACTGACTTGGCGCGGGGCGCGTGATGGGGCTCGCGCGGATCCAAGGGGCCGCTGGCGGCACCGGAGGCCCTGCGTGGGAAGCCTGCACCCGCGAGCAGGTGCGCCAGGGCCAAGCTCCCGAGTCCGCTGCCGGAGCGCGCCAAGAATTCCCGTCGCGACGAACCTGTCGGACCGGCGGGTTGCTTGCTGACCTGAGTTGCGAGTGCCATGACTGTTCAGAAGGCGTATGCGAATTCGTTCGAGTTCAGGAGCATCTGGGAAAAGTCGACCAGCGCAGCCGCTTCCTCCTGCAACACTCCAGACGGGACCCGATCCGGGACAAACGTGGAGGCGCCCGCGTCGGCCTGAGCGGCGATGATTCGGCGATGGCGGTCCAAGAATGCGACCGCGGACTCCTTCTCGACGGCCGTTGGCTCCCTGGAATAGGCCAGCTGGTAGGCGGCTCCAACTTGATCGTCCCTGTCTTCCCCTGCCAGCCCGAGGATCCT
>JAJDWM010000068.1 GCA_022825595.1 Bryobacterales bacterium
GGCAGAGAGCGGGCAGAGCCGAGCCAAGATCCCCTCTTCGCTGGGGCCGAACATGGCGTGGATCTGGCGATCGGTGTAGTGCACGCCGAGCCGTCGCCGGAAGACGCGGGCAAACGCGCGATAGCAGACCGGAAGGGTGTCTCCAAGCGTACCGTCGAGGTCGAAGATGACGCCGCGCAACATTCTCAGAGTCAGCGCTTCAGCGTGTCCTGGACGGAGGGGTGCGTCGCATCGATCAGCCGACCGAGCTCTGGCTCGACCTCGCATATCCTCTCCCGCATTTCCCAAGCGACCTTCCGGTAGGAGGGGTGACCCTTGACACCGGAGCGCACACGGGCAATGTACTCGGCCTCCGCGAAGTCCATCTTGAAGAGGGAACGGCAGCGGGCCGCGAACGGAAGCAGGTAGTGGCTGGCCGACTCGGAGAAGCTGCCGATCTCGTTCCGGCTCTCGGCCAGCTTCGCCAAGGCTTGGTCATAGGCGGGCTGGAGGCCGACCTCCGCCAGCTCCTCGGGAGTCTCGTGACCCAACGAGGCGTTCCCAAATTTCTGGCGAACCTGCTGGCAGCGGCGGTGCCGGTGCAGGTCCCGGTAGGCACCTAGATCGCAGACGATGTCGAAGATGTATCGGTAGCCGCTGTGAAAGGGGCGGAGCAAGTCCTCGCGTGGGTTGCGGTCCTGAAGAGCGGCTTCCAAGACCTCTGACTTGCGGGCTCTGCTCCAAGTACTGACGGTGTCCAGAACCACTCGGAATGGGCTGGCTGTGACGGCATACAGCCAAGTAGCAGCCGCCTCGTCGAGAGTGTCCGAGGGCCGCACAAGGTCTACGTCGTGGGGTGCCTCGCCCGGGGCAGCACTGAAGTTCTGGCGGGCCCAGGCGGCAACGCGCCCCAGGGCCTGTTCGCGGGCCGTGTCAGGATCCCCGTACTTTGCCAGTGTGGGCGCCAGCGCTTCGCCCGGAGAGTCGGCATCCAGACTGCAGCCGGGCACCGCGCCGCATGCCGCGTGCATTTCCTCGGCAATGGACCGCACTTCGGGATACTCGGACACGCCCATCCTGCGCATCTGCTTCTCGAGCGTGCGGATGCTGGTGACCTGGCCAACATTCGTCGGCAGACCCGCGAGGAGCAGATAGCGGGCCACGTCGAACGCGCGGGCGTTGATGGTGCGGCGGTAGCGCGCCACCGACATTGACCTAGGCTTGGGGTTGGCGTCCGACAGCGAAGCGACAAGAACGGCATGGCTGTCGGTGTAGCAGCGCAGCTGGGCCCGAGCCGCCCGCAGGTACGTAACCTCATGGGGAGTCCCTCGCAGGTCTTCCGGTATGACGGCCCGGCTCCCGGACAGATCCTGATAGCGGGTGGACTTGGCCTGGCCGTCCCAAAGCTGCTCGTCTTCGATTTCGATCGCGGCGAGTTCCGAGATTCCCTCGAAGCACAGGGTGCAGTGGCCCAAGTCCGCGATGGAAGCATGCCCGTACTGAAAGTAGAACGTGTCGAGGAACTTCTCCGCACTGTGCCCGCGCACCCACTCGAGGCTCTGGACGATCGAGTCCGGCGAACGGCTGTAGCGGGCCAGCGCGTAGGCAGCCTTTTCGGGCGGCATCGGCGCGACCACGAGGACGCGAGGGGAGGAAGCAGGCGGCTCAGTCGCCATCGGGCCTTGCCGCCGTGTCCCACCGCCGGCCGGTTCGGCAAGGGCGGAACACGTAGGTATCTGTGAATTGTACAGGGGCACCGCGGCAGGTCTCGGGGCGCGGGTCGCGCTCGTGTGCTGGCGGTGTGAGATTCTGTAGTTCGCGCACGGCGCATTCGAGGAGGGCACAGATCACATGGAGATGCTGATTGCTGGAGACTGGACCGCTGGTGGCGGCTCAATCCCCGTCATAAACCCGTTCGACGGCAGAGAGGTCGACACTGTCCCGAGAGCCACGGCCGAGGACGTTGATCGAGCGATCTCGTTCGCCGTGCAGGGGGCCGAGCGGGTCCGGAGCATGTCGGGCTACGAGCGCTACCAGCTGCTGATGCGGGCCGCAACATTGATGGAGGAACGGCTGGAAGACCTGGCGCGGACGATCACGCTAGAGGAAGGCAAGATCATCGCCGAGGCTCGATTCGAGGTGGACCGAGCCAAGGAGACAATCATCTGCTCCGCGGAGGAGGCCAAGCGGCTCGGGTCGGAAGTGGTGCCGCTGGACGGTGCCCCCGGGACGGGGAACAGGTTCGGGTTCACGCTGCGCGTACCCTGCGGCGTGGTCCTAGCGGTGACGCCGTTCAATTTCCCGCTGAATCTCGTCTGCCACAAGATCGGCCCGGCGTTCGCCGCGGGCAACAGCGCGATCCTCAAGCCGGCCACGGACACGCCGCTCGTGGCCCTGAAGTTTGCGAAGCTTCTGCTGGACGCTGGCTTGCCTCCTGAGGCGATTCAGGTGGTCACGGGATCCGGAGGCGAGATCGGCCGACAACTGTGCTCCGACCCGCGGATCCGCAAGATCAGCTTCACAGGTAGCCGCGACGTCGGGGAGCGGATCTGCGCGGTCGCCGGACTCAAGAAGGTCACGATGGAACTGGGCTCAAACTCACCCGTGATCGTGCTCCCCGATGCGGATCTGGACAAGGCCGCAGCGGCGATCGTGGCGACGGGCTACGCCAACGCTGGGCAAGTATGCATCAGCGCCCAACGGGTCCTGGCACACGAAAGGGTGTACGGCGACCTCGTGGACAGCCTTGGCCCACGCGTCTCCGGACTCCGCACTGGCAACCCGCTGGACGAGGGCGTTAGCGTGGGGCCGATGGTGCGCGAAAGCGACGCCGTGCGAGTGCAGGAGTGGATTCGCGAAGCCGCCAGCAACGGCGGCCGGCTAGTCACGGGCGGTGGTCGAGACGGGGCAGTCGTGGAGCCGGCCATCGTTGCTGACGTGCGGGCCGACATGCGCATCTCGTGCGACGAGCTGTTCGGCCCGGCCGTGGGCCTGACGCCATTCGAGTCGGTGGACGATGCGATCGCGAGCGCAAACGACACAAACTACGGGCTGTCGGCCGCAATCTTCACGGAGAGCCTTGACAACGCGATGCGCTTCGCCAGAGAGGTGGAGTCAGGGAACATCCACATCAACTGGGGGACGCAGTGGCGGGCGGACCTGATGCCATACGGAGGCCTGAAGGAGAGCGGCTTCGGCAAGGAAGGCCCGCGCTACGCGATCGAAGAGATGACCGAGACGAAGATGGTTGTGATGCACCTGCCCTGAGCCGCGGCAATCGGCGAGCGCAGTGCACGGCGGCTTGCCGTCGCCGCCGCACCGCAGGATGGGGGCAATACTCCCTCCGGCCCCTTGAGGCTCCGCCGGAGCAGGGATGGGGCAGTTGCGCAATCGCTCGCCGCTGCCCCGTTGACGTCAGGAGAGGTGATCCGGCTCACGGGTGCCACGCCTCCTGACCAGTCGCGATCCCCACCGACACAGCCCGAGTTCCAGGCCCAATCAACGGCGGGCGGGCCTTGGAGGCCCAGCATCGCGCCTACGAACCCGCGTCCCCCCCGCAGATCAGGGATACTCTGCCGCCGGAGAAGACTAGATGAACAGCATATTTCTATTTTATTCGTCATTGAGATCATTTATGATTGACATATAATCTATCTGTAGCTATAATGCGCGATAGCTGACCTGCAGCGTACGCAATCGCCAATGGGACGGACCGCCAATGTGCGCCCAACGGCCTCGGGAGCCATGAACTTAGCCGCCCATCCGGGATTCGAGCTGATCGCGCCATTCCTGAAGCCTGTGATGGCCCTGCTGGACGACGATTTGGTCAGCGAGGTGATGATCAACCCGGACGCGGTGTATGTCGAGCGCAACGGCGTGCTGGAGCTTGCCGAGGGAGTCGCCATCGAGGCACGCCAGGTGTGCCAGGCGGCGACCGCCATAGCCCGGAGCCAAGACAGCGAGGTGAGCGCCGAACAGCCGCTGCTCGACGCGCGGCTGCCGGATGGTTCGCGCATTGCGGTGGCCCTCCCGCCATGCTGCTTCGGGGGGCCAGCTCTGACGATCCGCAAGTTCGGCAGGCGCCGGCTAACCCTGACGGACCTAGGCCACTCCGGCTGCGTGTCCGGCGCGGTGATGGCCGCCCTCGCGGACGCCGTGGCGAATCGCCGAAACATCCTTGTCAGCGGGGGCACGGGAACCGGCAAGACAACACTGCTGGCGGCCGTTGCCGGCCTGATCCCACAGAGCGAGCGGTTGGTGGTCGTGGAGGACACGGTTGAGCTGCGGCTGCGACAGGGGAATGTTCTGCGCTTCGAGGCACGGCGGGCGGTCGACGGCAAAGGGGCCGTCACCGTGCGCGACTTGGTGCGTGCGGCGTTGCGCCATCGTCCGGACCGAATCTTGGTGGGAGAAGTGCGCGGCGGCGAGGCTTGGGACCTGCTGCAGGCTCTCAACACGGGGCACGACGGCTCCCTCTCGACGCTCCACGCGAGTTCGGCGTACAACGCTCTGAAGCGCTGCACATCCTGCGTACTGCAGTCCGGGATAAGCCTGCCGTGGGAGGCGGTTCAGGACTTGGTTGGAGATGTGGTGGACCTAGTCGTCCATCTAGAGCGGCGGGGCGGAGTGCGGCGCGTGGTCGAGGCCCTGCGCGTGGAGGGCTATGACTGGTCCCGGCGGCGGTGGAACTGCCGCTGGATCGAGGGGAGGCGGACTGCGGCGGCGCAGGAGACGCTTGCGGGAGGGCTGCGATGACACAGCCTGGGGGCGTATTGCGGATCGCAGGTGGACGGGCGCTGTCGGTGCGCCGCGCTGCCGGCCCGGCCGAGGTCGGGCGAGCGCTGCAGCCGGGCATCGTCGTCGAGACCGACCTCACCACGGCCGAGCAGTGCGGGGCTTTCAGGGAGGACTCTACGGAGGCGGCAGAAGCGCTTGAGGCCTGCGACGACCCGGCCGTCTTCTCGGCCCATGAAGGGACCCAAGGTGGCGAGTAGGGCCATGCGCCGGCGCGCCGGCCTCGACGACTACTTCCAGAAGGTCGCCGAGTCCTTGGTCAAGGAGATCGAGAGGGGCACGGCTCCATGGGTCCAAGCTTGGGAGCCGGGTGTCAAGATCCTCCCGTACAACGTCAAGACTGGCAAGACGTACCGCGGTGGCAACTCGGTGTTCCTCGCCAGCGAGGCGAGCAAGCGGGGCTTCGGCGACGAGCGTTGGGGAACGTACCGGCAGATCCAAGAGATGGGCGGCCAAGTGCGCAAGGGCGAGCGAGGCTGCGCGATCCTGTTCTGGCAATTCGAGGGGCGGCGCCTGGCGCGGGACGAGAATGGCAAGCCCGTCTTGGACGAGTCGGACCGGCCTGCCTACGAAACCGTCAGGCTGCGCTCGCCCCGCGTGTACCGCTACACGGTCTTCAATGCCGAGCAGGCGACCGGGCTGCCAGACCGTCCAGATCGCGCACCTGGAGGCTACGAGTGGGACCGGCACGAGGACGCCGACCGCGTGATCAGCGCCTCAGGCGCCAGCATCCGCCACTCGGGACAGAATGTTGCGGCTTATGACATGGCCATGGACCGCATCACGCTGCCGTTCAAGCACCAGTACCCGACAGCAGCGGGATACTATCAGTCGGCGCTGCACGAGATGGGCCACTGGACGGGCCATCCGCACCGGCTAAACCGCACGACCCTGCTGCAGGGAATGCGGCAAGGGCCGAGATCAAGCGCGTACGCCCGTGAGGAGCTGCGCGCCGAAATCAGCTCGATGATCACCGGCGATCGCCTTGCGCTCGGGCATGATCCCAAGCGCTCGGCCAACTACGTCGGAGCATGGGTGACGAGGCTGCGGAAGGACCCGCTGGAAGTCTACCGGGCCAGCAGGGACGCGCAGCACATGAGCGACTTCCTGCTGGACCGCACCAGAGTAAGGGAGCACACTCAAGCCGATCGCGGCGGGGTCCACCAAGGCGAGCGCACTGTGGCGCCTGGCAGGTCTCCGGACGCGACAGTGCCGGCCCCGCGAGCGGGACGGCCTACGCGACCGCCGGCTCGCAGCTACGCGATCATCGGGGAGCGGAGAAACCGCCGGCCTGAGATCGGGCCGGACCGATAGGAGTTGTGGCCGCAGGATGGCGCGGCGGCGAGGGACGTCTGCCGAAGTCCAGGTTTCGCAAGGTGCCTGCGGACGGCGATTCGGTCTAGTCAGGTTATGATGGCGGCACGGCAGCCCCATTGACGGGCAAGGCGGCAGTGCACTGTAAAGCAGCCGCCGGCGGCTGCCGACCCGCGTGAAGCTGCGACTCTACGAATCCCCGGTCGCCAGGGGGCTGCTGGGCACGCACTTTCCTGCCCCGTTCCTGGCCCGGGTCGTGGTCTTGGGGGGGATCGGGGTCGGTATTTGGTACGCGATCGCCGACGAGGCCGGCACGCACACCGACGACCTGACCTCGTTCCTGCTCGCGTTCTCGCTCATGCTCTTGGCGGCCAAGGTCGGCGGGGAGGTCTTTGAGCGGCTCAAGCAGCCCACGGTGCTGGGCGAGCTGGTGTTTGGCGTGGTGCTGAGCAGCCTAGGCCTGGTTGGGTTTGACGCGATCACGGCCCTAAAGGACGCGCCGTTCCTGCCAATCGCGGCAGAGATTGGCGTGATCCTGCTGCTGTTCGAGGTCGGGCTGTCTTTCGATCTGGAGGACCTGCAGGCTGTGGGCGTTTCGGCGGTGCTGGTTGCAGTGATCGGCGTGACCGTTCCGCTCGGCTTGGGATTCTTGGTGTCGAGCATGTTCATGCCGGAGGACGTGGACTGGTACGTGCACCTGTTCGTGGGGGCCACGCTGTCGGCAACCAGCGTGGGCATCACGGCGAGGGTGCTCAAGGATCTGGGCAAGGTCGAAGGCTCGGAGTCGAAGCTGGTGCTGGGGGCAGCCGTGGTCGACGATGTCCTCGGGCTGGTAATCCTGGCGTTCATGCTGGGCGTGGTCCGATCGGTGGACGCTGGGGGCGAGGCAGAGATCTCTCTCGTGCCAATCCTCGTGATCGGCCTGAAGGCCGTGGGATTCCTGGCCGGTTCGATCCTTATGAGCCGGACGATCGTGATGCCCGTGGTGGCACTGGTCGAGCACGCCCGCTCCCAGTCGGTAGGCCGCGTGCTTGCGGTGGCCTACTGCTTCGTGATGGCCGCCTTGGCGGAACTGGTTGGCCTAGCGAATATCGTCGGTGCGTTCGCTGCCGGCCTGGTTGTGGACAGGGCCCTGACGAAGCACTTCGGGGACAAGGAGCCGGTGCACCGTATCGAGCACGCCGTCGAGCCCATCAGTGCGGTGTTCGTGCCTGTCTTCTTCGTGTATATGGGCCTGCGGGTTGAGGTCTCGCTGTTCTTCTTCCCGGCAGTGCTGGTGTTCGCGGCACTGCTGAGCGTGACCGCAGTGGTGAGCAAGATGGCCTGCGCGGTGGGAGTGCTCGACCGGCGACTGAACCGGTGGGCGGTGGCCGCGAGCATGATCCCTCGCGGCGAGGTCGGTCTGATCTTTGCGGGCGTCGGATCGTCGGCGATGGTCTCGGGCACGCCGCTGTTCTCGGCGGAGACGTTCTCTGCGATCGTGGCCATGGTCATGGTGACGACGCTGGTGGCGCCGCCGATGATCGCGACGGCTTTCAGGCGGAGAGCCGCCTGACACTCCGCGACTAGCTAGCCTCAGGCAGCGCCGGCCGGGGGATTCGAGCCACGCCGACCCGCAGAGCCGAACGGTGACTAGATGCGCATCGACGCGTGCCGGAGGACGGTCGTGACTCCATTGGGAAATCGGGGCAGACTCTGCGCCGAGAGCCGCAATCAAGTCTCTCTAGAGAGTTTCTGAAGTGTCGGGACTTCCAAGCTTTCCAAACGCTTCTTCTTGCTGAGTCGAAACCGCGTACAAGTGGCGTTCTCGTCACCGTGAGAGAGACGTTGGCGGAACTGGCAAGGCACCCGCCTCAGGTTGCTGGAGGGTGGCGACAGTAACCAAACCAAGGTGGGACGGCTGGAGCCCGGTGAGGCCGACGAGCTGCAGCTGGAGATCAAGCGGCTGATCGTTAGCCCCAGTCCCGAACTGTGTGTTTCGGAGTGACGAACATTGGTCACCACGCGGTGGTGCGCGTCAGTTCACCCTTTCCTCGGCGCAAGCCGCCCTCACCATTCCAAGATGCCGACTCCACCGGGTGGCCCGCGTTAGCTTTGATTTTTCGGCAAGAGGGGAGTTTCCAAAGCG
>JAJDWM010000735.1 GCA_022825595.1 Bryobacterales bacterium
GCCGGGCAATTAACGACGAGCGGGATCCTGCCGCACGAGAGCCGGCGCCGTGAAGACTGTTGTGATGTCGCCGAAGAGAATCCTGATGTGCTCTTGCGTCCTGGAATGCGAGGGAGTTCCACTGCGCAAGCGGATCGGCGAAGCTCGCAATGAAGGCCAGTCGGCGAACCGGTGGTGGCGGGCAGCCCGGATTGCCACCATGTTGTTCGCAACCGCTCACGTTCTCGCTGGCCAGGTCATGACTCCCCGCATCGCAGTCGGAGGGATCCTTCACGAGTCCAACACCTTTTCGTCCGACCCGACGGAACTCGATGACTTTCACGGGCGGTCTCTGCGGCGCGGCCAGGAGATTCACGAGGAGTACGCGACCTCGCAGCACGAGATCGGCGGCTACATCGAGGCTGCCGGGAGGCTCGGATTCGACCTTGTCTACACACTCGTCGCCAATGCAACCCCGGCTGGGCCGGTGACGGACGTTGCTTTCGACTCGCTGACTTCGGAGCTCATCGAGCGCTTGGAGCAGTCTGGTCCGATCGACGGCCTCCTGCTGGCCCTGCACGGCGCAATGGTTGTCGAGAGCCATCCAGACGGGGACGCCGAGGTCCTCAGGCGCCTGCGTGTCGCACTCGGTGACGACTTGCCGATAGTCGTCACGCACGACGCGCACGCGAATGTGGCACCGGTGGAGGTTGAGCTCTCCACGGCGCTCCTGCTGTACAAGGAAGTCCCGCATGTGGACCAGCGGGAGCGCGGAATCCACGCCGCCGAAATTATGGAGAAGATCGTCAAGCACGGCGCAGATCCCGTTCAGGCGATTGAGAAGCCACCCCTGCTGTACAACATCCTGTTCCACAACACCAACCGAGAACCGATGCTGTCCCTCGTTCAGGAAGCACGCCGCATCGAGCGAGAGAATCCGAAGATCTTGGCCGCCAGTGTCCCGGTGGGCTACCAATACTCCGACGTTCCCCAGATGGGCCCGAGTGTCGTGGTGGTCGCAGACGGCGACGCTGAGCTGGCCCGTACCGAGGCGAAGCGGTTGGCCGAAATGATGTGGGAGCACCGGAACGTAATGGAACTGGACCTGCCCGATGCCGCTGAGGCGGTCGAGAAGGCAATCTCCGAGCCGAATGCTCCCGTCGTTCTGGTGGAAATGGGGGACAACATTGGCGGCGGTTCCGCGGGCGACAGTACGGCGATCCTGGCGGAGCTGGTCAAGCAGGGCGCTCGCGGATACGTGTCCGCCATGTACGATCCCGAAGCCGTCCGGCATGCTATCGAGGTCGGCATCGGCGGCCGGTTCGACTTGCTGGTTGGCGGGAAGAGCGATGGCCTGCATGGGCAACCGGTCCGCATTCGGGGGGTGGTCAAGCTGGTCTACGACGGTCAGTACATCGAGACTGCTGTCCGGCATGGCGGTCGCCGCTACCTTGACCAAGGGCCGAGCGCGGTGATCCACGCCGAGGGATCCACGCCAGACCTCCCAAACGTGGTCTTGGTCAATAGCAAACGGCACACTCCGTTCAGCTTGGGGCAGCTGACCAGCGCCGGAATCACGCCCGAGCGCCAGAAGATTCTGGTCGTCAAGGCGGCCGTCGCGTTTCGGGCGGCCTATGAGCCAATCGCGGGAACGATTATCGAAGTGGACACTCCAGGCCTCACCGCCGTCAATCCGGCTCGGTTCACTTACACGAGAGTGCGCCCCAACCTCTACGGGCTGCGCTGACCCGGTAAGCGTTCCCTCCGGGTGCGCCGTGCCGGAGAACACGGCCCGGCTTTGGTCGGCAGGATTTCACGAAGTGTCGGCAGCCGCCATTCGTCCCAACACACGATCGATCGCTTCGACTGATTCACCGATGTCCTTGGCTGTGTGGGCCGCCGAGACGTAGAACCGACCATCCGGTAGGAGATAGAGTCCCTCGTCAAGCGCCAGCCGGAGAAACCTCTCGAGCCGAGTCCGGTCATCGCGGAACGTGTCTCGGTAATCCCAGATCTCGGCGTCGTCCGTGAAGTGCATCGCGAATGCCGCTCCGAAGCCGGTCAGCACGACGTCGACCCCGTGGCGGTCCGCCGACCGGATGATCCCATCCATCAGCATCCTGCCCGCCCGGTTGGCGTTCGCCAACGCGCGTCCGCCGTTCTCGGCGATCATCTTCAGGCACTCGGCCGTCGCGGCCAGCGAGAGCGGATTCCCGTTGAATGTCCCTCCGAAGGCCACTTCCCCGCGGGGCAGTTGATCCAGGATCCGGGCACGACCGGCCACTGCACTGATCGTGGCTCCGCCCCCGAGCGCCTTGCCGAGTGTGGCGATGTCGGCTGTCACAGAGAAGGCCTGCTGGGCACCTCCAGGCGAGATGCGAAACCCAGTAATCACCTCGTCAAAGATCAGCAGTGCCCCCTCGCGGTCGCAGGCGCGTCGCACGGCCTCCAGATATCCCTCCCGGGGCATCAGGCACCCGCTGTTGCACAGCACCGGCTCCATCACCACGGCGGCGACTTGCTGCCGAAACTCCTCTAGAAGGGCCTCCAGTGCGCCAATGTCATTCCACCGGGCGACGACCACATTCTCGACGGAGTTCGCGACTTGCCCTCGGGATCCGAGGACCACATTGGGACTCCGCGGGGAGCCCGCCTGCCCGAGAGAGGGCTTGTAGCTCAGCAGTGCGGAGTCCAGCCACCCGTGGTAGTGCCCTTCGAACTTCAGGACCAGCGGCCTGCCCGTGTAGGCCCTTGCCAGCCGGAACGCCAGCTGCAGCGCCTCGCTGCCGCTGGAAGTCAGCGCCACCTTCTCGGCGCAAGGAACCAGCTGCTGGATCGCCTCCCCGACTTGGGGCTCAAGCTCGTGCTGTGCACCGTAGTTGTGCGGCTTCGCGGCGGCGGCCGAGAGAGCGGAGACGATTCTGGGGTGCCGGTGCCCGAGAATCAGCGGCCCCCATGCCAGTGCGTAGTCGACATACTCGTTGCCGTCGACGTCCCGTAGGCGTGCGCCGTAGCCATCCGCGAAATAGAGAGGTTCGGCCAGCCTTGCTCGGAATGGGCTGCTCACCCCGCCCGGCAGTGTTCGGCGGGCCCGCTGTAGCAGCTGGCGCGACTTGGAGTAGAGGTCTCGCAATTTGCCCTGCCGAGTCTCTGACTTCCGACCATCGTAGCCGGTCTGCTTCCAGGGGTCTCCCAATAGCCCGTTTGTTAACACCGACTTCCGGCCTTGCTGCCTACCGCGTCAGCATTCAGTTAGGGTGTGACAACGTGTAGATATAAACCAAGTTGTCCTCAGTTTGCTTTTGCATGCTGTCTCACTTTCGATCTTCGGGTCCACTGCTTCCCGTCGTTGCAGGCTGGTTTCCACGCTTGCGAGGCCAATATTCGACATGGCACGAGCCGACGATCCTCTAGAGTGAAACGTAGGGGAGAACCTGCTCGTTAACTATCTCGGGAGAACGATGAAGCGTGCATGTGGCAAGCGGCCAATTCGAGCCACAGATCTTTCAAATGGTTCTAGGAGCGAGTACGCATTTCCAATCCGAGGCCAATCGTAGGCGAAAACTAAGACTCTAAAGAACTAACTACTGTGTTCACAAGCACATTCTATTTTACCACCATTAGCATTTTGCTTCTACCCGCCGCGCTCGATAACACCAGCCGACTCATGTTGGAGATGTCCGATTTGTATCAAGCCAATCATTAGGTATGAGTGCCCTATCCTCGCGCCACTCCTCTACAACAGAATCATCGAACCAATCCTGATCAAGACGTGCATGATCCAAGACAATCAATTGAAATCCTTTTCCGATCTCTTTGCTAGCTTTGTACATGAATTCAAACATCTTATGAACGGCCCGCCGATCCGCATCTTCGAGCATGTCAACACTATGGCGGCGATCAGCATCAGGAGGATAGTGAGCCTGAGACGGCTGATCAAACACAAGAATGCCCGGAACAGGTCGGTTTTGAGTGCGGAACCAATGATGCAGTGCTAAGAACGTCGCGATATGGTATCCAACCCAATTCTCTCCACTACCAATCCGCCTAAGAGGAATCGGACCACTGACGGTCTCGGCAATGACCGATAGGTTCTTAAGATCAAGACGCATACGTAGCTCTGCGTGCTCTAGCTTGAGATCTGATGCGTATGTTGTCATACGGTCAGCGATAAGACTAAGAAACGTGTAAACTCTCTCCTCTATATCATCAATACTTAGTTGATCTACGAGTACATCAACTTGTTTCTGACATTCTGCAATCAGAATATCAATATCATACTTCTCGTCCGACAGGTCAATTTGCTCTAGTAATGCGCCTATATGTCCGATCGCTCGAGCACGATTAATGGCCTGATCCCGTAACACCCTTGATCTTTCCCGGTCCGCATAGGCTCGTT
>JAJDWM010000563.1 GCA_022825595.1 Bryobacterales bacterium
TGGAGCCGGATGTCCTAGCGGGCCCGTTCGGATCTCCGCTGAGGGCGCCCGGCAACCGGCGTTCCTACCGAGATTGGTCACCCGGCTCCAGGTCTGTTGACACAACCGATGCGGGACCCGCCAGCCAGCAACGGCCACGAACACTGCGAGTGCCACGAACAGGCATTCGGTCACTGCCCCTTCGAAGCTCATGAATCGAGAAAGCGGCGGGTGGCCCGTGGGCCATGTGGCGACCAACACCTTCCGACTATGTGCCACAGACAAACAATACGATGTCGATTTCCCTGCCGCCAATCGTCTGAGTTGACGTCAGCTCTTGTTCCAGTTGTCGGGCATCCGGAATATCTCGGGCGTCATCAACGATGAGAAAGAAGATCGTTTCACTCGCGGGATGCGTCACATAGGTTTGAATGTCGACGTATATTTCCTCGATTTTCTTCTTCCACGTTCCTTTCCGTCCTATCCACTTCACCTCCAGTAGAAACGGAACAGCATTGCTGCACAGGTCAGCGATCTTGTACGTGCCAGCTTTAGGGGGTACAGTGGCTTCCTTCGTGAGGTCGAGGATCCTGGGGCGGAGCATTACATACAAAAGGTCCCTTACGTCGTCCTCACAGGTGATGGTCCACGGATCGAGACCCTTCTCACGCCTGTTGAAGGAGCGCATGGTGGCGGTCAGGGCCCGGAATGCTTGTCGTACCTCGAAGAGGGCAGCTTCCTGGCCCTTGAGGCTAATGATGGTCTCTCGTTCGCTCCTTGAGCATACTAGGGTCTCCAAGTAAGAACCCAAAAAAGCGGCAAAGCAGTGACAAGGAGGCAAGGTCTTGCTACCATCCACATGTACGAGGGAGTACGTGTCCGCGTCTTGAGCCACATCCTTGTCTATCCCTGGTACTTCTGAGGCCCACGTGACATCGACCCGCAGAAAGAGTTCGTAGGCCCAGCTCCGACGCGCAAACTCAAGACGCTCCTCAGGGGTGAAATCGATTCTCACATGTCGGAAGTCGCCAAGCTCTTCGATCCAGTGGTCCGAGTAGACAGCGCACTCGCGTTCAAGGGTCTCCAGATCTTGCCTCACGTGTTCCGGGATATGCGTAAAGGTGTGGCCCAACGCTTCTGTGGGCGCACGATCGTAGTAGTCACCAACCATAGTGCTTTCCTTTCACGAAGCTGTACCGCATTCGGAAGCTCGTCATGCGCAATTCCCGGTTCGGGAGAACGGCTTTGGGATTCGCGCCCCGTGGAACTCGACTTAGGATCTCGCTGAACTCAATCATATCCGCCAGCTAGCGCAAGTGCGGGTCCAAAACGGGAACCCTAGCTGCTCCCAGCTCGAAATGGGGCTCCAGAGCCGCTCAAGAACACAGTGCGGTCGGCGCATTCGTGCGGATGAATTCGCCATGCGGGGTCGCCTTCGGCAAGATAGCAGCCAAGTCGTCCAACGGAACGACGACAGTTCCGCCGCAGCAGGCTTTGCCCGCACGCCCACGTGCGAAGAGTTGAGACAAGTGCGTCGCAGGCTGATCTGGGAGCTCTCTCGCACAGTGCTCGGACAACTGCGTACAGACGATGCGCGCGTCGGGGACAGTCTCGCGGATGGCGAGAACTGTTTCGGGATTCGGAGTAGCGTAACGCCCACGACCGATCGAAAAGACCACGAGCTTGGGGTTCACGGCACCCAGAAGTGCTCTTGCGTACACGCCTAGTTCCGTCGACCCTCCGGGACGGCCTCCGTGGTGCGGATAGACGAGGACCGAAGCGCGAATATCGGTGCCGTTCTCCATTAGATCGGCGAGTCCAACACCATCGAGATCCCCGGGTAGCAACGCCAGCGTAGTGCCGCCAACGGTGATGGATATCACTGCGCTGATTGAGTTAGTTTGGATTCTCCCGCCTGAGCGATGCTTACTGCCCGCTCCCTTGGTGGCTAGGTATAAGCTGGGACCCAGCACACGAAGGCATACGTCGCCCGGAAGCTCTTTGGTCTCGCCTGCTACCAATCCGAGGCTCGCCTCAAGCGAACTGGCTTTGCGAGCGTCGTTGAGCACGCAAACCAGATCCTCCCAGATCTTGGTGTCCTTCGAGGCGTCACTATTCAGGCACACACGACCGATGGACACTTGTCGGGTCGCGATTATGCCTGTGAGAGCGCCGATGTGATCGGCATCGGAGTGTGACAAGTAAATGGAGTCAATGTGCGTTACTCCCTGCTGTAGTAGGAATTCTGACAACGCACTTTGTCGTCCAACGTCAACGACCACGACGCTCTCCTCTCCTGCAATCAGAACGGTGCTGTTTCCGTGGCCGACATCGAGGAAGCACAGATGACGTCGCAACTGTACCGGAGTATTCACGCCGCCTCCCAGTCGTCAAAAAATAGGTCACAAGCATTCTCGGCACCAGTATTCACAAGCGCGAAAAACCGTCGGTCGGGCGCGATAAGTGTTCGGATGTTCGTTGGTAGGTTATCATTGTAGATGCGGATCTTAGTGCGCACACTCCATGCAGGAACGACGGCGTAGAAGCAGTGCCGCTCGTGGTCAATGTCATCGACGCGTACGAGAGTTCGCCATGGGCGACGGCTAGGTTCGAACTCTCCTTCCAATTCCCGCAGACACCGCTCCAATGCACCAATCAAGTCTGCT
>JAJDWM010000443.1 GCA_022825595.1 Bryobacterales bacterium
CACCTTGTGCGGATGGTCCTCTGCCTGTCAGGAACGAGGGGTTGACAGCATATCCACCTACTTTCGAACTCGCGACGCGTCGGCCACCAAGCGAGACTCTGAGCTCCCATGTCATTCAGGTGCAAACCGCTCGCTGGTCCCCATTGCAAGCGATCCACTGAACTGGCCCAGACCCGCATGCCGGAATGGACTGTGGGACGACGGAACAGCGGAACCTCACCTCCGAAACGCCGTACGAGTCGAGACGCGATCTCCCCCTGAGGCCAATCGAGACAACTCAGCGATCCCTCACCCGTGGGAGAAGCCCATCCGACGTTTCCATCGTTCCGAACCACGGAGTAGCAATCGCAATGGTATCGCGCTCGCCGCGTTGCGCTGGTCAGTACCCACGACATCAGAGCCGTTCCCCTCCGCCAGTCCCCCGCAAATCGGTCAGCGTCCATCGGCGCAACGCGAGTTCCTCGGGCGTATCACCGACGCAGAAACAATTATGGGACGCTGTCGACCTCCAGAACTGTATCGGTAGCTAGGCTGTGCGGCTAGCCACCTGAAGCGCCAACCGCAACAGTCGCATTTGCTGCGCTGCCGACCAGTTGGGCTGATTTCGTCAGAACACGAATCTCAGCCCGAACTGAACGAGACGCTGCGTGCGCTGGAACCGATTCTCGCTGCCAGCTCTGGTGATCCGCCCCACCGCCGGCGACGCGATGTTGGAGTTCGGGTTGTTGAAGTGAGGTGTGTTCGTCACGTTGAAGAACTCTGCCCGGAACTGGAGTCGCTTTCCCTCGCTGACGTGGAAGTTCTTGTGGACCGAAACGTTCGCCAGCTTCGTCCCCGGACCGAACAGCACATTGCGCCCGGAGTTGCCGAACTGCCGGAACCCGGGAGCGACGAAGGCCTCGGTATCGAACCACCGCCGAATCGTCTGTTGGCTGTCGGGGAGGTTTCCGTCAGCAATCCGGTCCGGTCGAGTTCCTTCACCAATGTTCAGCGTGTTCGGACCACCGGGACTGAACGGATAGCCGTCCGTGAACGTTAGCAACGCGTTGACCTTCCATCCGCCGAGGATTTGGTCGACAGCGGCGGAGGCGTCGCCGAGCAACGCCTTGCCACGGCCGATCGGCAAGTCGTATCCAACGGTCGCGTTGACGGAATTGCGAAGGTCCAGACCGCTGTTGCCCCGGTTCCCCGAGAGGTCCGTGATCGGCAATGCGCCGGTTGCCTCGTCGATGTGGTGGGCCCAAGTGTAGTTGAGTTGGTACTGCAAGCCTCCAGAAAAGTGCTTGCGAAGCGTAGTTTGCAGGCTGTGGTAGTTGGAATTGCCCCGCGTCTGCACGATGTTGACCGCTGCGTGATTTGGCCAGCGTCGGCGGAGGGTGATGGGTCCGTCCCCGGGAACAGCCTGATTGAAGTTGATCTGCTGGCGCAATGCAGTAGCCTTCGATCCCACGTATGCCACCGTCAGCTGCTGCTGGGCCGGAAGCTGCTGCTGGATCGCAAAGTTCCATTGCTGCATGTACGGAATGGCGTAGCTGTCAGGATCGTAGCCCCGCCGGCTCTGTCCAGGAGAGAGAAGTTCTCTCACCCGGAGCGGGCCGTCGGCCAAGCCTCGGGCGCCTTCGAAGTCTCCTTGGGCATTGTCGACTCGTGTGTTGACAAAAAACGGCGCCTGCGAGAGGAGCCCCGCATTGAGGTGAATCGGCTGGCCGCTGTAGTAGATGCCGTACGCGGATCGAATCACGGTTCCGTCCCCGATCCGGTAGGCTAGGCCAAGGCGCGGTGCCCAGTTGTTCAGGTCATTCGCAATGCCGCTTCGCCACGGGAAACGACCTTCGTTCACCGAAGCTGGATTCCCCGACTCAATGTCGAACTGGATCAAACGGTCGCCGACTTCGGTCTGCGGGTAGTCTGCCAGGAGATCGTAGCGGATTCCCAGATTCAGAGTGAGTCTCTGGGTCACCTTCCAGTCATCCTGGAAGTACCATGCGTAGTCGGTCCTGCGCATTCCGCGCGTTCCCTGCATGTAAACCAGCTGGACGTTCCCGGGTTTCCCAAGCAATAGCTCGGCAGGGCCGAAACCGGTGTTCCTGGCGTTGGCCGGATTGTTAGTGAACCTGAGAACGAATCCGAACTGTCCACGGGGTCTCGACGTCTGGAAGCCATTTGTATGCCGGCGTACGGCGTCGAATCCGAATCGGAAGCTGTGGTTTCCGCGGGTCATCTCAAGGTTGTCGCTGAACTGAATGTTGTTCATTGGCAGGATTGCTGGGTTCCACAGGTTGTCTCCCAGATTCGGGTACCCGGCGGCACTGATGACAGACAGCCCGGTGGTGTATTCATCCACATTTACGTTCGGTATGCCAAGATCCTCGGCGGTGTTGCGACCGCCGTTCAGCGATACGGCCCTCAGGTCCTCGCGTGTGAATCCCACGCGGACTTGGTTGATGGTCCGGGGGTTGATGATTTGCGTATGACTGACCACGACCTGTGTAGCGGGTGCCTGGACTTGCACAAAGGGCGTTGCGACCGGCCCCAGAATGTTCGCAAAGCCGTTGACAAAGTCGGCCCGGCCTTTCGTTAGACGGAAAAAGCCGCGCGATCCTCCTCGGAAGTCCTGATCGATCTTGACAGTGCCTTGGTCGGTGTCTTGGGTGTTGTTGGCCTCCGTAGTGAAGTTCGCGGCGAGCCCGGGTCCGGTCGGTTCAGGGAAGAACCGTAGAACGGCCAGCCCTTGGGGGCTGAATCGCGATTCGGGTATCGCATTGTTCGCGAACGGTTCTCTGGCGAGCTTGCCAGACTCGTTGGGCAACGATGTGAGCGGATCGAAGATTCGGTTCCTACCCGTCACCTCGCTGAAGTCCCCACTCCTCATCAGGCTCGACGGGACACTAGCGATGTTCGTCGTGCTCTGGCGGGTTCGCGTCGCCTCGTAGGAGAGGAAGAAGAACGTCGAGCCTTCCTTCCGGCCCAGTGGTCCGCCGAGTGTTGCACCCAGCATGTTCCTCCTCAGTGGGGTCTTATCGCCCGTGTTGAAGAAGTTCCTCGCGTCGAGGGCGTCGTTTCGCAGGAACCAGAAGGCCGACCCGTGGAATTCGTTCGTGCCGGACTTGTAGCCCATGTTCAGCGTCCCACCGGTTCTCCCGTACCGTGCATCAGGCGCGGAGGTCTCCACGCGGTACTGCTCAAGCGCCTCAATCTCCGGGAACACCATCACGCCCTGGCCCTGATGGTTGCTGTTGTTCTGAAGGCCGTCGACTACAAAATTGTTGTCCGTCAGGTGCCCGCCATTCACGCTTGACACGGTGCTGCCACGAATCTGGGACAGCGGCAAGCCCGAGTTGTGGGGTTGGGCTAGGACGACCCCCGCGCTGTAACGCATCAGGTCCACGAAGTTGCGGGAGATGTTCGGGAGTTCCTTGACCTCCTGTTCGGAGCGCAGCGTGCTCAGTGTTGCGGTCTCGGTCTGCAGGACCGCTCCGATGGCTTCCACATCGACTGACTCGACAACGGCGCCGACCTCGAGCTCAAAGTCAACCGCGATTCGCTCGGACAGGTTCAGCGCGATCTCTTTGGCTGCGGTCCGAAACCCCTCAGTGGAAACCGTGATTCGGTAGGTCCCGGGTGGCAACGGCGGAGAGACGTACAATCCCGACGCATTTGTCTCCAAGGTGAGCCGATAGTTTGTCCCAGTGTTGAGGACCTCTGCGTTTGCGCCAGGGATAACCGCCCCTGTGCCGTCCGAGACGGTGCCGCTCAGGACTCCTGTATCGACTTGCGCAATCAACGTGGCGCTGCAAGCGACCAGGATGATGGCGATCAGGTAAAACCTCGTGTCTCGGTACATCTCGTTCCCCCCCTTGACAACTCCGGCACCCATTCGCGTCCGAAACGAGCCCTGAGCCGATGAGACAACCAAGGGCCTCGCGTTGCAACCCAGTTGACAGGGCAGCATCTCGCCAGTTCGCCAGTCGGAGCTGTCACCCGGCTACAGCCTAGTCCCCGAGGGGTGCTCGGTCAACGGTGTTCGCGCATCCATCGTCGGTTTTCACATTGTTTTTACGGGATCTGGGGTAGTTTTCCCGGATTCCGGCAGGCGGCAATTGGTCCCGCTGCGGAAAATCGAAACTGGTAACGGTTAGGGCCCGCGAGCCGTGCCGAAGCAAGTGCGCAAGGGTCCGGAAGCCAACGGGACGCGGAGCGTCAGCCGAGCTCCGTTGGCCCGACAGGACTGACCGCGGCACAGTAGCAGGATCATGCTGCCGTCATCGATCGATTCCGCGCCAGACGTCAGCAAGCCTTCCGCCAGTCTGGTGGCAAACACCAGAACGTCGCTCAAGCGAAGGACGTGCCGAGCAGAGAGCTGAACAGAGCGATGCGTGTACTCTCGACTGGTAAGCAATTCGGTCAGTTCATGAACTGGATGGGACAGCAGCGTCGGCAGCGCGACAACCGATGAGTTGGCTTACGGGAGGAATTAGCAGGAGCAATGGCTAGCCGCACAGACCACATGAAGCAGGACGCCATGGCATTCTACGACCTGATGTTCAACAAGTGCCGGCCCCGCGACGCGATCGCGCAATACGTCGGAGGAACATACACGCAGCATAATCCGGGCGTCGGTGACGGCAAGCAAGCCTTCATCGACTACTTCGAACGGATGGCAAGGGAGTACCCCGGCAAGCGGGTCGAGTTCAAGCGTGCCATTGCCGAAGGCGACCTTGTTGTCTTGCACTGCCACCAGCACTGGCCCGGCGATCGAGACTATGCCGGCATCGACATTTTCCGATTCGATGGCGCAGGCAGGATTGTGGAGCATTGGGACGTGCTACAAGTCATTCCCGACGCCGCGGCAAACGACAACGGGATGTTCTGATCTGCAGGTGGCCCAGACCCCGCTGTCCGAGGATTGGCCTACCGTCTGACGAGATCCGCAACCTAACATCCCGTACACTTCCGTCGCCCAAGACTTAGGCGCGCGGCGCGTCAGTCACGACCAGTGGGCGTCCGCTGGCCTGCGGCTCGCGATCGCTGGTCGCGGCGAAGTGGCGTCTGTCGCCTCCGCCCCACAAGCGAGACTGTCGCGCAGCGTCCGTTTCGCTGCGGCCCCGCCCCTTCCCGTCCGTGAAGACGAACTCGGTCCCCCGCCGGGCAGCAACGTGCAGGCAACTTTCTGGGTCTCGCCGCGAATGTCGAATTCCAACTGGAATCGGCTGTTGGCGGTGCTTCCGAAGCCGATAGCCATAGCCCCCGGAGTGGCCTGGTCACCAGCCTGACGCCGGGCGTTCCGGGCTGTACAGCAGCCTCCCAGTCCCGCACCGTAGCCTGGCCGCAAAGTCCGCCATTCAGGCGAGGGTAGTCCAGAGTCGCGTTGCAGTGACACATTCCACCGTCGGACAAGTTGCTGTTTGGCCAGTCGAAGCCCTTCAGTTCCAGAGAGCGGACTGTTGGCGAATTGCCGACGCAGCGGGAACCCGCAGCATTGTCGCGAACAAAGGGCTGGTGAGTTGGGGTCTGCTGGTTTCAATCCGTTGCTCCGACCATCATCCGGTGCGCTGGCATCGAATCCGACCACCACAGCAGGAACTCTCATCCCAAGCGGACGCGGATGTCACTGGCGAACGTGCGCAAGGAACGAGCGATGAGTTCCGAATCAAGACCCAAGCCTCGCCCGGATCGCTCGGCGCGCTCGGCGGCACTGGCAAGGATCAATGACAGACCGAAAGGAAAACGATCACTGTGCGGCTCATCGCAAGGGCAGCTACCGCGGCCTCGGTCAAAGGTCTGGTCTGGAGCCTGGCGCGCGCCGGGCCGGCCTAGCGCGGAGAGGCCTAGCTCCGGTCGTACGTTTCCTGGCCGATTCCCTCCCGAAGACGGTCCATCGGCTCGGGCTGTATTGCGACGACACGGTCGGGATGCTGCTCGGCCAAGTCGCGAGCCTCCCGGGCGTCCGCAGATCCGGCGCACAGCGACGCCTTGGCCTATGCCCACGAACAGAAGAGCGTTCAGTCCCCGGCAATCAGCGCGGTGGCCGCCGTGCCCCGTCTCGACCGCGCAATTCCACGAACAAGAACAAGATTCGATCAATGGGACGCTCGACGCAAAACGAGGATCACGTCACGCAGCGTCTGGCAACTCCCTCGCTTAGAGTGTGACAAAGTGTCGGTTCCTAGGCTCGCGAAGGCGAACATGTTGGGAAGGATGTCACACGCTACGACAGGAGTGTCACAATCCGTGTCCCGCTCGATCCCCGCTCCTCAGTCGACGAGCGGAACCGGCAGACCTCTCTCGGTCACGTTCGTCCCGGCCCCGCGCAAGTAGCGCGTTGAGTGGCGGCTCTCGGGCATCTAGGTCACGTATGTGGCGTCCCGATTCCCAAAGTAGCCAATCTTCGCGGGGGTCGTCCCTACGGTCTGGTCGCAGTCGTCCGCGTTCGTTGCGCGGGTAGGGTCGCGGCGGAGCCGCCCAGTCGATAACCGTCAGTGTCGCTCGGAGCAACTTGGCGAGCGGCGAGGGGGCAGCGTTGAATCGGGAAGCCGAATTCGCTGCACGCAGATCCAGCTCGACAGGCCTCGTGCAAGCGATGGCAACGGCAAGGAACCGGTGGAACGGATCCCGCACCCTACCGCTTGGAGACATCGAGGCGGGTGTTGCTGGCCCCATCTCGGATGGACACGGGCGTTCGCCGAGCGACGCGTCGATCCGCACGGTCACCCTGACTTCTTCAAGCCCTCGAACTTGCGACATCGGTCGGGAGGGAAGTCATGGCTGCAGACGGCGGCGATCCAACCGAACGGCTGGCTGTGCGAACGCCCCCATCGTCGTCCACTAATCGGCATAGCTTGTCACGTGACTCACACTATTGGCGCGGACGGTGCAGCAACTGTGCCCTGCGTTCCAAGTCATCTGCTGCCCCAAACGCTGCCATGGCGGCGGTCACCTTCACCGACCGCGTGCCGCTTGCCTGCCGAACGTCGTGTCCGGTGGTTGCGGCGGCGGGAAGGAGACCCTCAGTGTTTGACCGTGGCCAAGAGGACGAATCACTTTCCCGTGTGTGGCCAGACCGTTACGGTTCATGCTCGCTCGCAATCTGGCTTCGGAACGTCAGGCCGGAGCCAAAGATTCGCTGCACCAACGCCCCTGACCTCATCTACTAACCACGAGTAATTGCCTACTGACTCACACTATTCCCGTGATCGCTGCAGCATACGTCAATTTAACCGCACATAAGGCTGCTTGCCCCCGATCACCCCACCGTCCCGCTGGACCGGAGGATCGGGACGAGAGTGAATTCTCCGCCTGTTTGGAGCCGGCGTCTACCTTGATGAGAATCGGGAAAGGGGGATCGCCGACTGAGGCATCCATCCGCACGGTCACCCTCTCGTCTTCAAGTCCTCGAACCCGCAGTCTCGGTCGGAGAGGCGCGTTCGGGAGCACTACACGGTGATCGAACCGAGCGGTTGGCTGTGCGAACGCCCCTATCGTCGTCTACTAATCAACATAGTTTGTCAAGTGACTCACACTATAGGAGCAAACGGTGTATCGACGCTGCCATGCGTTGCGAGTCTGCTGGTGTCCCAAGGGCTGTCATGGCGATTGCCGCCTTGACCGACCGCGCGGCGCTTGCCTAGAGAACGTGGCGTCCGGTGGGGCAAGAAGGAAGAAGCGCCTCGATGCTCGTTGGGCGCATGCCGAACGCCTCTGTTGAAACCCGGTCACGAATTGTCTAGTCGCGCTGGAGCCGCAAGACCCGAATCCTCCGGCTGCGATCATCTGCCAGCCAAATGGTGCCCGCACGGTCCACGGCCATTTGCCGAAGCGAAAGACCGCCGCTGCGCGCGGGTCCTCCGTCGCCTCGATAGCCCCTTTCGAGCGTTCCCGCGATCACCGACACTGTACCTTCTCTGTCGATTCGCAATACGCGATGCCGGGACCCTGCAAAAAGGGTTCCGAGATCGTCCGCCGCCAGCGCGTCTGTCCTGATGTCCCAACGGTCCAGGTCTTCGATTGTCGAGATCTCGCCGGATGGGTCAATCCTGCGGATCCGACGTCCGTCGGACACATAGAGGTTCCCATTGCTATCCGTGGCGATCCCGTGGCACGGATCGCGGATCTGGGCCCTTGCGGCCGGACCGCCATCACCGGAATAGCCGCTGTCTCCCGTGCCGGCCAGCGTGGAAATTCGGCCCGCCGTATCGATCCTCCTGATTCGGAATTCGTCCGAGCTAGCAACGTATACGTTCCCTAGGTTGTCCGCAGCGATTTCGCAGATCCGGCCGATCCGCGCTTCCGAAGCTTGGCCGCCGTCGCCGGAATAGCCCCTCTCTCCCGTGCCGGCCAGCGTGGAGATTAGGCCCGCCGTATCAATCTTGCGGATCCGGTAGTTGTCACGATCGGCTACATAGACGTTGCCAGCTTCGTCCACGGCCAAACCGCCCAGCCACCGAAGCCGAGCTTCCACCGCGGGGCCGCCGTCACCGCCGAATCCCCAGCTGCCTCCGGCGAACAGGCTCATGCTCCCGCCGGACTCGAGCTTCCAGATGCGGTTCCCATCGGTGAACACAACTTCTCCAGTGGAGAGCCTTGCAACTCCGTCCGGCCCGCGAAGAAAGGAATCCGTGGCCCGCCCTCCCGCTTCGGTGAATGGTGAGTCCCCGGTTCCCGCGATCGTCGTGATCACCCCAGTCGGATTGATCCTGCGCACCCTGGCCCACCCGTCCGCCACGTAC
>JAJDWM010000366.1 GCA_022825595.1 Bryobacterales bacterium
ATCACCGTGGCCGAGCGCGACCTCATGCTACCGCGTCCGTTGACCAAGCGCCTCGTCAACCACGCCCGTGACGACGACATCACCGGGGGCTACGCCGCAGACTGGACCGTCGAGCAGCTCCGCGGCCCGGCGCAGGCCGTCGCCGACCGCATCGAAGCGCTGATGAAATGTTTAGACTCAACATTTCATCAGGTGAGTTGGAACGGTTCGGGTCCCTTGTAAGTCCGGTTTGACCGTGAATGACCGGAAGTGGACTTCGCGCCATCTTTCCGGCCCCCTCACTCTCCCGGTCAGCCGGGAAGACCCGACACGAACCGGACAAGTGGACACCGCAGCCACGAGACCTGCCGGAAACACCCCCATCTTCGCCGCCACCTGTCCTGCAAACGGGAACCACCGCATTTCTACGCTCGCCGAGCGTTGCCATATTCGCCATGTTTTCACTAATCCCGCGCGACCCCCCCGCACCCATGGGTGCCTTTCGGAACATTCCTGCACCTTTCCCGCAGGCGGTCCTCAAGCCGCGTGAATTCGGCTTCGGCCTCCGAAATCAGTCTTTCGCTTTCCAAATATATTTCCGCCGCCCGGCTCAAGAATTCCTTGTGCTTGCCTTCACAGGCTTCCGAGGACAAACCAAGCTGGCGCTTGCAATACCAGACGGTGTCCGCGATCAACGCACCGAGCCCAGAGTAAGACGGTTCACCATGAAACACTTCCGCGAAAGCCGCTCCTTTGGCATACGCTGGACGTCTGACATCCCTCAGATGAGACGCGGCTTCGTCTCTTTGTTTCCGAAGCGCCAGCACAGCTTTTGTGGCCGCCTCCGCTTCGGGACTTTTCTCCCTGGCTTGGCAGTGGGGAGGCTCGTCGAGGACATCCCGGCAGAATTTGGGATTTCGAATCAAGCCGTGCTCTATGTGTCTCCAGAGAGCGCTTTCGAGAAAGTCCAATTTCTCAACTATGAGTTGGGATTGACTGAACTGGCGTCGATTCTTCTCTATGTGCTCAAACACGTCGAGGCATCCGTATCCGAAATCCCGCTTGCAGCCGACGATTTTGGATAAAAGTGCCTTGTCCTCAACCTCCTCAGTGAAGTAAAAAAGGAAGTCTATGATGAACAGTTTGTGCTGAGGATGCTCCACTGCCATTCGCAACAGGTCGATATTGCGAACGAACGGCATGTTACAGTGGATGTAGGGATATGCTTCTTCGAACGTGATTGCCTCGCCGAGGTAACGTTTGCCAAAGTTCTCAAGCAACTTCTTGATACGATCGAAGTCGTTGTCGCTGGCAATCTGGCAAATCCTCTTGTTGAGCCGGGCGAGAAGCTCGGACCTGTCGTAGGACTGTGCCGATGCCGCGACGGCAAGGAGCAGCGAGGCCACGATGAGGGCAACCGTCATGACCGAGCGGACCGTGGGTGTAGGGTCCGGGAAGAACGACATTGGCGGGACGCGAACTGTAACATGGGCAATGTTACGAATCATGGCTTTCCTTCGATGGTTATATGCACACGGCACCTGTGTGCTTCCTTTGATTCCACGCCACAAGCGGATATGAGCCTGGGTCTTCACGGTTTCGTCTCAGCGCGGTGGCTGACCTTCCCGACGACTCAAGGCGTTTGGCTTTCGCCTCGCCCGCGTTCCGTCCAATCCCAATTCGCCCATGTCATCTTCTTCGTCAACCCTCCCATCCAGGCCCTCCATGGGGTCGCGGTCGGCAAGGGCCGTCCGAAGCCTACCGCGAACCGGACCGTCTTGGGATTCCCCCGGTGTCACTGCCATACTCGAAGACTACCACCACACCGGGGAATATTCGATATCCCGGCTCTCCTCTCGAACCGTCGGTGCGGGTGGCTTAGCCCGTGCATGGACGACATTGTCATCAAGCATGGCCGGCCGCTGTCAACCGCCAGTCTAGGGTGTAGTCGCGGGCGCCGGTGGCAATGCCGACTCCCACGTGCGGGCTGCCGGTGAAGCGCCATCCGAAGGCCGCGAAGCCTCAATCCGCCTCCACCGTCCACCGCGTCGAGGTTTCGCTCCCCGCGCGGCGGTCCAGCGGGTCTTTGGCAAACAGCGCCTCCACGCGGACTCCGCAGCCACAAGACCTGCTGGAAACACCCCATCTTCGCCGCCACCTATTCTGCAAACGGGACCACCGCATTTCTACGCTCGCCGAGCGTTGCCCATATCGCCATGTTTCACTACTCCCGTGCGATCCCCCCGCACCCGTGGACTCCTTCAGGAACATTCCTGCACCTTTCGCGCATCTGGAAGAGGACGCGGAATGGAGAAGTTCCTGGCGGAGATGGAGCGAATCGTACCGTGGGGGAAGCTGGTGGGAGTGATCGAACCGTACTATCCGAAGCCTGAGGGAGCCGGGCGGCGTCCGAGCCGGAGCGGATGCTGCGGATACACTTTGTGCAGCACTGGATTCAATCTGTCGGATGCCGGGGTGGAAGAGGGGGCTGTACGACTCGCAGGCGTTGCGGCGGTTCGTGGGGATCGACCTGGGACGGGAGGCGGCGCCGGACGAGATAACGTGTGCAAGTTCCGGCATTTGCTGGAGGAGCAGGGACTGGGCACGAAGCTGTTCGAGCAGGTGTATGAGTACCGATTTGGCAGAAGAGCTGGCATGAGGTATCCAACTGGAGGTGAATCTACGTATCGATCCAAAACTACCGGGTCGCCGGACAACCGAGTGACGGGTCGCAGTTTTCAGCCAGCCGACGGCCGTACTGAGTCGCCTTTCGCGAACAACCAATCTAAATTCGCTGCGATCACCTTCACTACCTCGCCCGACCTTCGAACGCCCCAGTGGTTCAACGAAGTGGACTCTGGGTACACTCGGACGTGCCTGTAGCTGTTGATCAGATCAACCTCCGGCCGGATCAGCGACTGCCGCAAGTCCGTAGAGCTGTCCTCGACCAGGAGGTCATTCGGCACGTCGAACCGGACAGAAACCCGTTTTATGGGCCATAACTCTGCCAGATCGCGGACCCATCCCCTGTTGTATCGATTCACGCAAACGCCGGATATCGACAGGTACTTGGCGTCCACGTACCAATTCTCGAACTCCTGAAACAATCTCGGAGTGGTGAGATCCTGAAGGTCGCGAGTCGCGCCCAACAGACTCGCAACCTCCATGATCCCCCGTCCCAATAGCTCGGCCGCCACGCTCATTTGCCCGAATGTCAATACCCCGGCATTGGGGGTGGCGATCGTAACGACCCCCAGTTTCATGGAACCTTCCTTGGGTACCCCATTGCGACATTGCCACTGTATGATCCGTTTCGTGAACTGCCCGCACGTCCCGACGTGTTTTCCCGCCAGAGCAACAGCAGCCACCCGGCACACGAGCCCGCCCTGCGAGTGGCCGACCAGCAAGACGTCAACCCCATTTCCGGTAATTGCATTCCTAACATCCTCGGCCAAGTTAAGGCCTGAGTCCACGACGTCGTCACGCCACTCATAATCCTTGTTGTTCGACCCGCCGAACCGCTTCGTCTGTTCAAGCTGGCAAGCGAGCCAAGCCATACTCTTGCTGTCCGACAACACTCCATGGCGGTAGAATGGGAGGATCTTCATTGGCTTCTCACTCCCATCAGGCGAACGGCCCCGAGCGTGCCGTGGTTCAACATGCTCATGAATCCCGGGTCCGTTCGCAATGACCGGACACCGAAACCCTCGCTCGCTTGCGCATGCACTGCATAGTACTTCTCACGGCCCTCCATTAGCGTTACGTCCAGCAGCGATCCCCCACCCCGGTCCGTGAATACCAACTCGGAGATCCCCTTCGAGAAGTCGCGGAATTCGAAACCCACGGGATCGTCCGGTTTCGGTAGCGCTACCTTGAGGGAAGGCGTTAACCTCTGTACGATCAACTCGGCCTCCGAGCCCAGCTTCTTCTCAAGCAACTCTTTCTCCTCGTTATCCAAACCGGTCAATTCCGTGAATTGCCGCACCCTGCCATCCACCACGTAGGCGATGGCGGGCGTTTGCACCCAATGCTCTTCCGATAGGATGATCCTCTTGGACAGTTCATTTAGGTGCGACGCGAAACGGTACAGCCACTCCGTCGGCAGGTACGCCACCATCCGCCTTTTTTCGCCTTCTGTGTGGCGCAGGAGCACATGCTTGACCAATGCCTTGTCTATCCTCGCAAGTTCCCGCGCCCCACCTTCATCTCGCGTTGCCCGTCCGATCGTTCTCGGCCTCTGACTGCTAAGCAGTGCTGCGACTTCCCCCGTCGCCTTCTCGAGTTCCTCATGCCGCTGGCTCAACCGCAGTAGGTACATGAAATCCCTGAACAACGTCGCGCGCGCCCTGGGTATCACTTCTGCCTGAACCCGTTGGTCACGAGGCGACCGGGTGGCGGTCCAATCATCGTCCTGTCGTTCGTCAACGTCAATGGCCACTTCCGGCAAGCCATCGATCACGACGTTTCCAAGAGGGGAGTCCCCACGCACGGGCAGATGCTCGTAGAACACGTCGACATGGATGAACCGGGAAGCTGGGACATAGGTCCTATAGTGTTCCAGCACATCGCCGACCCGGCGCATCGCCTCTGCGGGCTGTTCGTCGCGAACGACTAGGTCCAAATCGCCGAGCGGCGGCACGCTGTCCAC
>JAJDWM010000714.1 GCA_022825595.1 Bryobacterales bacterium
CTGCTTCCTCACCGGAGTGAGCAAGTTCTCGAAAGTCAGCCTCTTCTCAGGGTTGAACAATCTGATCGACATCACGCTCGACCCGGCAGTGTCTTCCATCTGCGGCTACACGGAGCGCGACCTTGACGAGGTGTTCGGCGACGAACTCGCGGGGCTCGACAGGGAAAGGATCCGGGATTGGTACAACGGCTACAGCTGGGGTGGCGCGGAGAAGGTCTACAACCCGTTCGACGTGCTGCTACTGTTGCGGATGCGCGAGTTCAAGCACTGGTGGTACGAGACGGGCACACCGACATTTCTCATCAGGCAGCTCGCCGATTCGGGAATTCCTTGGCACCGTCTTGACGGGATGTGGGCTTCTGATCGCCAGCTCTCGACCTTCGATGTGGGCAGGATCGCGCCCGAAGCGCTGTTGTTCCAGACCGGTTACTTGACGGTCGTCGAGCGGGAGGCCCTCGACGACGGTGTCAGCTACCGTTTGGGCTATCCGAACCGGGAGGTGAGGCAGAGCCTGAATCAGTCCCTCTTGGACGACCTGCTTGGGACAGGGTGGCAACGCGAGCAGGAGAAGAGGCGCTTGATCCGCGCATTGAGGACCAGCGACCTTGCTGATCTGGAGGTGTTGGTGCACTCGCTGCTGGCCGGAATCCCGCACGAGTGGCACGGGCGGAATCCGATGGCGGTGTATGAGGGGTTCTACGCGAGCGTGCTGTACGCTCACTTCTCGGCGACAGGCGCGGAGGTTCGAGCAGAAGAGAGCGGAAGCATTGGCCGGGCAGACCTATGCGTGCGGGCGTTTGGGCACGTATACGTGTTCGAGTTCAAGCTGAAGAGCCGTGGAGGGGCTGCGGCCGCAATGGCGCAGCTAAAGGCACGAGGGTACGCCGACAGGTACCGGGGTCTGGGTGAGCCGATCCACTTGGTAGCGGTCGAGTTCAGCCCGGAGACCCGCAACGTGACTCGGTTTGAGGTCGAGACGGTCTGAGGGGGAAGAATTCAGGTCACGTCTGCTGGAGGGCCGGGACGCGATCTCGCAGATTCTTAGCCAAGACCCTCAGCCCGTGCGATTCAGCCTGGACAGCCAAACCTTCGTCGGGAAAGCGGTGCGAGTGGCACAGCCGACGCACTCGCAGCATGCCTAGCGTTTGCTTCAGCACTATTCGCGCACGACTGGCCGCTCTGACCAAACCTACGTGATCGGGGAGCGCCGGGTCCACGTGGACCTGAAACCCGCCCTCCGATGTCATTGGTGAGGAACGATCCTGGTCGGAGTGGCGTTCCCGCGGTCGTATCCGATCCGGCCCACTGGTCGGTACACATGCGGAACGCAGCCACGTAGAATCTTCAAGTAGCGATGTTCGGCCCCCGTCGTGAACGTTGTCCAGCGGTCGTCGTTGCCGGATCGCTGCTGGCCGTTTCGGCTCCATTGCTGGCACAGCCCGAGTGCAGGCCTCCGCCTGAATTCCAACGCGCTGTTGCCACCGACGCTTCGGCGCAGGTTTATAACGCACTGGGAGGCTGGTATGCCCAGCAGGGGCAGCGGGAGTGTGCGGAGCGCGCATTCCAGAAGTCCATCGACACGGCTCCCGACTACTGGGAGCCCCAGTTCAATCTGGGCCTGCTGCTTGCCAAGACCGGAGAGTCCCGCAAGGCTGCAAACCACCTAGGTGAGGCCGCTAGGCTGCGCCCCGGATCATTCGACGCACATCTGGCGTGGGGATTCGCCCTGCTCGAAGCTGAGGACGCCACCGCTGCGGAAGCGGTCATTGACAAGGCTCTGAGCCTTCGTTCGGGTTCCGCCCAAGCACTGTTCGGGATGGCTCGCGTCCGCATGCATCAAGGACGCCCGTCCGCCGCACTGGACTACCTCGAGCGGGCGCGCGGGATCAACTCCGAGAGTTCGGAGATCCCGATGATGATGGGCGCGGCCCTCGCCGCCGAGGGCAAGTTTGCTGAAGCAATCGATGTCCTTGCTGAAGTAGCTGCGGCACACCCGGGGCTCCCGAGTGCACACTTCAACCTCGCGACGGCGTACACCCGCACAGAGAACTTCCCCGCAGCGGCGGATCACTATCGCAGGGTCCTTGAGCTCGACCCGGACAACCACACCGCGAGGATGGCCGCCGCGAAAGCGCTGGCGAACATGCACCAGCACGAGGAGGTTCTCCAACTGGTAGACCGGTACCTGTCGGAACGGCCGCCATCCGTGGACGAGTTCGAGCTTCGCCACCTTCGGGGTGTCGCGCTGCGGGGCATCGGCGAGTACGCGGAAGCTGCGGAAAGCCTGCGGCGGGCCGCCGAACTACGGCCGCGTCATTCAGACACCCGTTACAACCTCGGCTTCGTCCTTGCTCGGCAGCAAGAGTGGGAGCAGGCCAGGATCGAACTCGAGAGGGCCAGAGAACTGGACCCGGAGTCGGCGGACATCCGGTTCCAGCTCGGACGGGTCTTGCGAGCGCTCAGCGCCGAGACTGAGGCCCGCGATGAACTTCGGGCGTTCCAAGACCGAAAGCAGGCAGACCTGAAGAACAGCCAAGCCGAGAGCGCCGCCGCCCGAGGAAACGCGGCTTTGGAGGCCGACGATCCCGCCGAAGCTGTCTCGGAGTACAGCGAGGCGATCCGCCTCAGCCCTGCGGATGCGCGATACCACTACGACATCTCGCTGGCGCACTCGGCGCTGGGGAACAAGGGCAACCAGCTCGATGCCCTCAAGAAGGCGTTGGAGCTCGATCCCGACATGGCGAGGGCCCACAACGACCTCGGCGTGCTGTACCTGGGAATCGCTTGGTTCCCCCAAGCCGAACAGGCCCTCCGCGAGGCCGTGCGCATTGACCCGCAATACGCAGAGGCCCACAACAACCTCGGAGTCCTGTACGGCCGCCAAGGTCGCGACGAGGAGGCCGAGCGCCAGTTCCGGAGGGCCGCCGAGGACGACTCTGACTACGCGCAGGCGCGGGTGAATCTCGGCCTGCTGATGGCCGGTCAGGAGCGGTATGAGGATGCCGAGGCCGAAGTCCGCAAGGCAGTACGCCTTGACCCCAGCAGCGGCAAGGCCCTGACAGCGCTCGGCATGATTCAGGCGCGACGCGGCCAGGCCGACGAATCGGCATCGACCCTAGCCAGGGTGGTCGCCATGGATCCCGACTCCGCCGAGGCCCGGCTCAATCTGGGAATTGCGCTCGCCGACGCCCACCGGACAGGCGAGGCGCTCTCTGAGTTCAACGAAGCAGTGAAGCTGTCGCCGGAGAGTGCCGCGACGCGCTTCAACCGCGGCCGCATGCTCTTCGAGCTGGGACGCGCCGATGAAGCTCGCCTGGATTTGAGGGAGGCGGTACGGCTCGACCGGGGGAACGCGGAGGCCCTTTACTTCCTAGCGCTGGCCGAGCAGCGCGTGGACAATCCGGCAGGAGCGGCAGATGTCTGGCGGCGCTACGTAGATCTCAAGCCCGACGATGCCCGCGGGCACTACGAGCTTGGGCAGGTCGAAATGGATCTCGGGGAGCGTTCTTCCGCAATCAGCCGGTGGAAGCGTGCGGTGGAGCTGGATCCCGGCCACCGGGAAGCCCTCTACAACCTCTCCAGGGAATTGCGCCAAGAGGATCCGCAGGCCGCCCAGGCTTATCTCGGGCGATTCCAGCAATCCCAGTCGCAGCGGCGCGCGACGGATCGGGCGGACACGCTCGGGAACTTCGCGCTGGCCGCCTTGCGGGCCGGTGACACGGCCAAGGCCATCGAGCAGCTGAAGGAGGCCATCGAGATCTGCAAGGGCTGCCGGACGGAGTTCCTGCTGCACAAGAATCTCGGGCTGATCTATGCCCGTTCCGGAGATCTGGACAGCGCGGAGTCCGAGCTCAAGCGGGCGGCGGCGATCCGCTCCGGTGACTCGGAGGTCATGCAGTCGTTGGCCACGATCGCCAAGCTGCGCGGCGACAGGCCCGATACGCAATAGGTGCGGCCGGCGGCGCGCTGGTCCGCAGGCACGGCCCTGCTTGGCCGAGCCGGGCAGCCGCTGCGGGTGCAACGGATAGTACCGCTTGCCGGGCCATGGATGCGCGGTCGAGAATGCGGCTGCGCCGCGCTCAGTGGAAGTCGTGCGATTGCATGCTCGGAGCCGCGATTCGGAGGGCCTGGAGCGATTCCACCTTCACTGCAACGGTCCCGTCGGCGATCTGCAGGATTCCCTCAGCCAGTAAGAAGGGCTCGCCGGTGGCGATGTTGCGGTGGGCCTGGAAAATCCGCGGCGCCAGGATCAGATTCGCGACCCCCTCCTCGTCCTCAAGCGTGATGAAGCAGAACCCCTTGGCCGTTCCGGGCCGCTGGCGGGTGATCACCGCGCCGGCCACCCGCACGCGGCTGCCGTTCGGTGCGCTCTCGATCCTCCGCGAGGACAGGGCACCCAGCGATGCCACCTGCTGCCGCAGGTAGTGCATCGGATGCCTGCCGACTGTCAGCCCCGCGCCGCGGTAGTCCGCTTCGAGGCGCTCCATGGGAGTCATGGGCGCCAGAGGCCCCGGATCCGGAACCTTGCTCTTCTGTCCGTCAAACAGGGGGCCATTGGAGCGCCAGGCGCTCTCCACCTGCCACAGCGCCTCGCGCCGGTGAATCCCCTGCCCCAGCGGATTCAGCGCCCCGATCTCGGCCAGCACGTCCAGTTCCGCCTTCTGCAGCGACACCCGCCGGGCGAGCTCTGCGATGCTGCGGAACCGGCCCCGCCGCGTGCGCTCCTCGACGATGGCGGTGGACGCCTCGGCCCGCAGGCCCCCCACGTACAGCAGCCCGAGGCGGACCTGTGATGCCGGTGCCCCTTGGGGGTGCGCATTCTGGCCAGGGGCATCCCCTGCCACGCAGCGGACGTCCGACCGGTTCACATCGATCGGCAGCACGCGCACACCATGACGCTGCGCGTCCTTCACCAGCACTGCTGGGGAATAGAAGCCCATCGGCTGGCAGTTGAGCAGCGCGGCCAGGAACTCGGCCGGGTAGTGGGCCTTGAGATACGAACTGGCATAGGCCAGCAGGGCGAAGCTCGCAGAGTGGGATTCGGGGAAGCCGTACAGCGCAAAGGACGAGATCGAGCGGACGATCTCGTCCGCCGGGTCCCCCACGATGCCGTTGTCCGCCAAGCCCTGCCGGAGGCGGCCCTCCAGTTCCGCCATGCGATCGGCCGAGCGCTTGAAGCCCATCGCACGCCGCAACTGCTCGGCCTGGCCCCCTGTGAACCCTGCCGCCACCATCGCAATGCGCAGGAGCTGCTCCTGGAAGAGCGGCACTCCCAGCGTGCGCTTGAGGATCGGTTCGAGCGAGGGATGCGGATATCGCACGGGCTCGCGCCCGAGCCGGCGGTTGATGTAGGGGTGCACCATGTTGCCCGTGATCGGCCCGGGGCGGATGATCGCCACCTCGACGACCAAGTCGTAGAACCTAGTCGGGCGGATCCGGGGCAGCGTGGCCATTTGGGCGCGGCTCTCGATCTGGAAGACGCCCACCGTGTCGGCAGCCCGGATCATGCGGTACGTCTCGGGATCGTCCGGCGGGATGCGCGCGAGGTCGAACGAACCGCCGCGCGAGCGGATGGTCTCGGCCGACTCTTCGAGCACCGCCATCATTCCCAGCCCCAGCAGGTCGACCTTGACGATGCCGAGGTCGGCGCAGTCTTCCTTGTCCCACTGCACCACGACGCGCCCCGGCATGCGGGCGCGTTCGAGCGGCACCACTGCGTCGAGCTCGCCGGCGCAGATGACCATGCCTCCGGAATGCTGGCCCAGATGGCGCGGCAGGCCCCGGATGTCGAGGCACAGCCGCAGCCAGTGGGACACGCGCGCGTCGCGCCGGTCCAGGCCGATCTGTTGCGCCTGCGCCAGCAGGCTGTCGTGGCTGTCGGTGTACTCGAACCCGCTGACGGCCTTGGCGAGCCGGGAGATCATCTCCTCCGGGAAGCCCAGCACCTTGCCCATCTCGCGCACCGCGCTGCGCCTGCGATAGGTGATGACATTGGCGGTCATGGCGGCGCCGCGCTGGCCGTAGCGCGCGTAGACATGCTGGATCACGCGCTCGCGCTGTGCGCCGGAGGGCAGGTCCAGGTCGATGTCCGGCCACTCGCCGCGCTCCTCGGACAGGAACCTCTCGAAGAGCAGGTCCATCCCCACGGGATCGACCGCGGTGATGCCCAGCGAGTAGCAGACGGCGGAATTGGCGGCCGAGCCGCGCCCCTGGCAGAGGATCCCGCTCTTGCGGGCAAACTCCGAGATGTCCCACACAATCAGGAAGTAGCCCGCGAGCCCGAGCTTGGAGATCATCCCCAGCTCGTGCTCGATCTGGCGCATTGCGCGCGCCCTGTGCGGCAGCCCGCGGTAACGCGCCGAGGCACCGCGCAGGGTCTCGCGCCGCAGCAGCGATTCCTCCGTCTCGCCCGGGGGCAGCGGATAGCTCGGGAAGCGATAGCCGAGATCCTCCAGCGTGAAGGCGATCCTCTGGGCCAGTTCGGCGGTGTTCGCCACGGCTTCGGGAATGTCCGAGAAGAGCCTCTCCATCTCCTCGGCGGACTTGATGCGCCGCTCGGCATTGGGGGCCAGCAGCCGTCCGGCATTGTCCAGCTTGCGCTTGAAGCGCAGGCAGGTCAGAGCATCGTGCAGCGGCTTGCGGCGGGCCGTGTCGTAGCACACGCCGTTCGTGGCCAGCAGCGGCAACCCGTGCGCCCGGGCCAGCTCGATGCGCGCCTGATTGTCGCGCTCCTGCTTGCGGACCATGTGGCGTTGGAGTTCGACGTACAGGCGGTCGGGCCCGAAGATGCCGCGCACCGCGTCCGCGTCGCGCAGGTCGTGCAGCAGGGCGACGAGCCCCTCGCAGTGCTCTTCGACATCCTCCCAGTGCGCCCGCCCTTGGCCCTTGGGGGCACGCAGGTTCATGCGCGTGAGCAGCCGGCACAGGTTGCGGTAACCTGCCCGGCTCTCGACAAGCACTGTCAGCCGTCGGTCCAGGACCGCATTCGGAGTCCCCGGGCGCACATCCGGCTGCCCCAGCGAGATCTCGCAGCCGACCAACGCCCTCACGCCGGCCGCCCGCGCCGCATTGAAGAGCCGCGGTGCGCCTGAGACTGAGTCACGGTCACAAAGCGCCAGAGTCCCGCAGCCAAGGCCCGCAGCGGCCGAGACAAGATCCTCCGGGTCCGAGGCACCCTCCAGAAAGCTGAAGCCGGATGCGCTGTGGAGCTCAACGTACACGCGCGTCACTTCCGGCGCGGCCGCAGGGCCGCGCGCCGCCGGCCTCCTCAGTCGTACTCCCCCGCAAGGAACCACTCCCCGCTCGCCGGCTGGCAGCACGCCCGGTACAGGTGGCCCGCGACCTCGATGTCCCATTCCTGGTACTGCCAGCCGTCCGATGTCCACCACTCGCCGGAAACACGCCAAGGGCCTGCGCACGCCGTCACCTTCCCGCGCACGTCCCGCGCCTCGACGCCAGCCGGCCGATCGGCGGCCAGCGTCACCCGCGCCGGGCGGGACGGCCGGAAGCAGCGCAACACGAGGGGCCTGCGCGCCACGCCCGGAGGCCGGCTTGCGCGCCGCGTTCCCAAGCCCACCGGCAGCGGACCAACAGCGCAGGGGCCCCGACCCGCACGGCGCTTGGCCTCAGCCTCCGAACCCGGCCGGAAGGCCGCCAAGGCGGCCACGCCCGATCGGTAGGTGTCTGGCACGTCCGGGGCTCCGAGCCGTTCGGCGCCCACGAGGCCCGTCAGCCGCGCAAGCGTCACAGCCAGCCGCTCCGGACTCGGCAGGTCGACGGCGAATAACGACAGCTGCACATGCCTCCGCTTGGTGGGCTTGACGGACATCCGCACACTCTCGACCGCCCCGCCGGGAGGACGGGCCGCCAGATCGCTGCGCGCCAGCTCCAATAGGGCTCGAGCGTCTCCGAGCGGCTGCGCCAGATCTATGCTGCGCTCGCAAGTCCCGCCCCCGACCAGTCCCAGCTGGGTGGTCAGCCGCCGGACGACCTGGCCAAGGCCGTGCAGCTTGAGGCAGAGACGCTCGAGCAGCCCAGCCATTGCGACCGCCAGAGGCTCGAGCCCCGTCACCTCCCAGTCGAAGTCCTCCGACAGTTCCAAGCGCTCCGGAGGTGGGCACGGCTTCAGCGCCAAGTCCGCCTCGCCGCGGGCCAGCCTGCAGATGCGGACCATGTGGCCGCCGAAGCGCTCGACCATCTCCGCCTGGGGGAGCTGCGCCAGATCTCCCATCGTGCGCACTCCCCAGCGCGCGAGGGTCCGGACTTCCTGGGTGTCGAGCGGCAGCATGTCCAGCGACAGCGACCGCAGGAAGCCAGCCTCCTGTCCCGGATACACATGCGTGATGCCACCCCGCGTACGCGCCGCGCACAGGGAGACAAAGTGGCTCTCGGAGACTCCGACGCTGGCGCTGAGGCCCAGCCGGGAGGCCCCCGCCAGCAGCTCCTCGGCCGCGCTGTAGGGAGCCCGCAGGCCGCTGAAGTCAAGCGCCAGCAATCCCGGCCCGACATCCTCGAACCGCGGCGTGGCCGCTTGCGCCAGCTCCAGCAGCTCCGTCTGGGCCCTTTGCTCGGCAACCTCGTCCCGCTCTAGCACCAGCAGCGCACTCCGGGCTCCGGCAATGCTGCAGCGGGCCCGTGCCGCGGCCAAGGCCATCCCCTCACGCACGCCGTGCTGCCTGGCGGATGCGTCGGCGCAATAGACGAACCGCTTCGGTGGCCGACCGCAGGCGACCACAGCCGGCGCATTGCCGTCCTGCGCGCGCCGCAGCACCGTTACGGGGAAATCGGGCACGTGCAGCGCTGCATGCAGCTGAGACGTGCCCGTGCGCGAGGCGCCGATCGTCACGCCCGCACTCCCGTGGCATGCGTCCGGTCCCGGACAACGTGCAAGCGGATGCTCGCGGCACCCAGCACTCCCTGCCACTGCGTGTGCTCACGCTGCAGCTCCAGGACCATGCCGGCGGCACTGCCCGCCAAGGGCACTTCCGCGAGCACGACCAGCGCTGTCGAAGACCCCTCCAGCGCGTGCTTGAACCGCAACCAAGGCCGCCTCTGCCAATCGCCGAGCGCACGTTTGGGAAGTCCCGCCAGATCGACCGCCACAAGCCCGAAACCGCCGGCCGAGACAACCAGGTTCGCCGCACGCCAGGCGGCATCCATGCAAGCCAGCCCGGACTGGCCAAGGTCACCGGACAGCCCGGCCGCCTGGCCGCAGCGGATCCAGAGCAGCCGGTCCAGTACCACCCCGGCCTGCTGTGCCGAGCGCTGGTCAAGCGAATCGGTGGCATCCACGTATGCCGCGATCTCGTGCGCTTGGGTGGACTGGGCCAGCGCTGCCAGCAGCAGTCCCGTCCGGCCCGACGAGCACGGCCCGGTGACCTCGCTGATCACGCCTCGCGGGAATCCGCCCCCCAGCCGCTCGTCGAACTCCGCGGTCCCGCTCGGCAGTGGCGGATAGCGCCGCTTGCCCAACTTCGGCAGGGTCTGCCCCAAGCCATGCTCGCGGATGAGTGCATTGAGCGCACGGATGTTGTTGGGACGTGAGGCTGCGGCCTTCATGTTCGTGATGTATTTGTATTATATTACATATCAAGCCCAAAATAGGAGCAGTAAGCGAAAACTATAGAAATTTCAAGTCTGTGCCACGGTCCCAACAGAAAGGCAATCGCCTCCTTCAGGGGAGCCTCGAGACCCCGACTCCCTCAGGCGCCGCCGGCGCCTGAAACGCCCGCCTTGCGCGGAACAAGCCGCCACCCCGGGCTAAGGAGCCGGCTCCCGGCTCGATCAGGCGCGGTCGCCGCCCAAGGACAGGCCGTGGGGGACTGGGGACGGGATGGGGGCAAGAGTGCCGCGAGCACTTCCGACAGTCCTATGCCGCGGCAAGAAACGGTACTGCACCGGCCCTCGGGCGGGAAGGGCTTGGTGCGGAGAGGGGGACTCGAACCCCCAAGGGATTGCTCCCACTAGCACCTCAAGCTAGCGCGTCTGCC
>JAJDWM010000617.1 GCA_022825595.1 Bryobacterales bacterium
CCTCTGTGGAACTCACCGCGACGAAATAGTTGCGAGCGTTTATGTTGGCCCCTTGCCGCTCAGACTCTGACTCGCGGCCCAGAAATGCGGACAGCGCCAGTTAGTCCATGACCGGAAATGCAGAGGAGTGGGCAAACGTCGTGGGCGGACCCTACCTGGGGCAGGGCCGCAATGGCTTCGTAAGGCGAGCGGGCCGGGGCAGATGTGCGTAATGCGGCCCTGGGTGGTTTTCCTCCCGAGTAGGTGCGACACAAGACAATCCTTGGAATATACTGGGCCCAACTTGGTCTCTGCGCGGTTTCCTTGGTTACTTCTAGTCGTCGCGCTTCCAGCCGTAGCTGTCGATTTTGACCGAGACGTGCGGCCACTCTTGGCCGAACGCTGTTACATCTGCCACGGCCCGGATTCCTCACAGCGGCAAGCCAACCTTCGCCTCGATTTGAAGAGCCAAGCCCGCGCAGCTGCTCAAGAGGTCTTGCGTCGCGTGGCCAGCGACGACCCGTCGCAACGGATGCCTCCCGCCTATCTGGGCCATGACAAGCTCTCTGCCCCAGATGTCTTGATGCTCCGCGAGTGGGTGGAGGCCGGAGCGCCATGGAGTGGGCACTGGGCCTTTGTCGCTCCCGTGCGGCCGGTGCCACCCGCGGGGGAATGGGAAGTTCGCGCCCGAAACGATATTGATCGCTTTGTGTTCAGTCGCCTCGAAAAGGCCGGGCTGACTCCTGCAGCGGAGGCTGACCGGAGGACAATGATCCGCAGGTTGAGCTTGGACTTGACCGGCCTTCCACCTGCCGACGAGGAAGTCCGGGAGTTCGTTGAGGATTCTTCGGAGGGAGCGTACGATCGAGTGGTCGACAGGCTCCTAGAGTCCCCACGCTACGGGGAGCGGATGGCGATCCGGTGGCTGGATGCGGCGCGCTACGCCGACACACAGGGCTATCAGAATGATGCACCAGTCCAGATGTGGCGCTGGCGCGACTGGGTGATCGAGTCATTCAACGCGAACAAGCCCTTCGATGAGTTCACGGTCGAGCAGATTGCCGGAGACCTGCTTCCGAATCCCGATCTTGGACAGTTGATCGCTACGGGCTTCAATCGGAACCACCGCAGCAACAGCGAACTGGGAATCGTCGACGAGGAGTACCGAGTCGAGTATGTCGTCGACCGGGTCGAGACCATGTCGACCGTGTTCCTCGGGCTCACCGTGGGATGCGCGCGCTGCCACGACCACAAGTACGACCCAATCTCCCAGAAAGAGTTCTACAGCCTGTTTGCCTACTTCAACAATGTTCCCGAGCGCGGCAGGGTGCTGCGACCGTTCAATTCGCCACCAAGGATCCCCGCGCCGACGAGGGAGCAGACTCGGCAACTTGAGACCTTGGCCGCCCAGGTCTCCCGTGCCGAGCAAGTGTTCCGGGAATTGCGCGACTCCTGTGGGGAGCAGTTTGGAGCCTGGGCGGGCAGACTCGCCCAATCGACAGAGGCCGTGGATTGGCACCCGCAGTCCGGGCTGGCGGTTCGCTACGCCTTCGATACCGACCAAGAAGGCGCGGTTGAATCAGGTCATGTACGGTATCGCGATGGCCGGGTAGGCCGGGCGCTCTGGTTGCAGCGCACCGGTCATGTCGAAGACAAACGTACTGCGGACTATGACTATAACGACCGCTTCACCCTTGCCGCATGGGTCAGGCCGGAATCGCCGGACGGCGTGATCCTGAGCCGCTCGCAGTCATTTGACCCTCGCGACGAGAATGCCGGCCGAGGCCTGACGCTCATGTTGGAGCAAGGGCGATTGAAGCTCAAGCTGATCGGGCGAATGGACGACTGGATCATCGTTGGCGCAAGTGAACCGCTACCCTTGCAGCGCTGGTCGCACGTGGCCGCTACCTATGACGGGTCGCGCCTGGCTGCTGGCGTCACGCTGTACGTTGACGGCCAAGCGGTCGATCAGGTCACGGAACTGGACTATTCCAACGGGGGAATCAAGACAAAGGAGCCATTTCGAATCGGCGCGGGTGCGGACGAGAGCAGCCGGTTCTTCGGCACGATCGACGAAGTTGCGGTATACGAACGGGACCTGACTCCTGATGAAGCCGCGCTCTTGGCGGTGGCCGAGAGGATTGGCGAGATTGCTGGGATTCCCTTGTTCGCACGAACCCGTGGCCAGACGCTCAAGCTTGAGCGCTCCTTCGCTGACAGGCATGGGCCGCAGCCATTGAGGGCCGCATGGGAAGACCTGAATCGATTGAAGAGGGAGCATGAGGCGCTTGCAAGACAGGTCTCAACAGTGATGGTCATGGCTGAGTTGGATCCTCCGCGCGACACATTTGTCCTTGAGCGCGGGGCGTACGACAAGCCAGGGGAAAGAGTTTCTCGTGGTGTCTTGAGCATGCTCCCCCCGCTTTCGGAATCCGCGCGCAATGATCGGTTGGCCTTGGCCCGTTGGCTGGTCGATCCCGCAAATCCACTGACAGCTCGCGTGACTGTGAACCGGTTGTGGCAGATGCTGTTCGGGGCGGGGCTCGTCCGGACTCCGGAAAACCTGGGAACACAAGGGGAACGGCCGACCCATCCTGACCTCCTGGACTGGTTGGCTGTCGAGTTTGCGGAGAGTGGCTGGGATGTCAAGGCGATTCTGAAGACCATCGTCACGAGCGCGACGTACCGGCAGGAATCGAACGGCTCGATCGAAGCTGTGCGCCGTGACCCCGAGAACAGGCTTCTTTCCAGAGGCCCTCGATACCGCCTGCCGGCCGAAGCATTGCGCGACCAGGCACTATACCTCGCCGGACTGCTGCAGGAGCGCATCGGAGGGCCATCGGTGCGGACTTACCAGCCCGAGGGCCTTTGGTTCGACATCGCCGCTGGAGGCGGCTACAAGCGTGGGAAGGGCGTCGACCTGTACCGACGCAGCCTTTACACGTATTGGAGACGGACGATTGGTCCGCCGTCGATGCTCAACTTCGACTCGGCCACCCGGGAAACCTGCTCGGTTCGGTCCGATCGCACGAACACACCCCTGCAAGCACTCAACTTAATGAACGACGTCACATTCGTCGAAGCGGCCCGGAAGTTTGGTGAGAGGATGTACTTCGACGGTGGTCAGACGCTGGATGAGCGCCTGGCGCATGGCTTCGCCATGGCCACAGCAAGGCAGCCCAGATCCGCAGAGATGGAGATCCTCCGAAGGGCCTTCGAACGGCAGCGGGTCAGCTTCGAGGGTGACACCGATAGCGTCAATGCCCTGCTCTCCCAGGGCGACAGCCCCGTCCAAGATGGCACTCAGCAGACCGAGTTGGCGGCCTATGCGATGACGGCAAGCCTGATCCTCAACCTTGACGAGACGGTGACAAGACAATGAATTCAACCGACCCGGTCATCCGCCTGACCCGACGCCATTTCTTCGGGCGCGGGGCGACTGGCTTGGGAATCGCGGGGCTGGCCCACCTGATGGGAGGCGATTCCGCTGCGCATGACGGGTTGGCCGGACTTCCGCACTTCGCGCCCAAGGCCAAGCACATCGTCTACCTGTTCCAGAGCGGCGGACCGTCGCAACTGGACCTCTTCGATTACAAACCGAGGCTCGACGAGCTGCATGGCACGGAATTGCCAAGTTCGATTCGTCGCGGGCAGCGCCTGACCGGGATGACAGCCTCCCAGACCTCGTTCCCCGTACACAGATCTTGGTTCGAGTTTCGGCAGCGGGGAGAGTCAGGAGCGTGGATCAGCGAATTGCTGCCTCATACCGGAAGGGTTGCCGACAAACTCTCATTCATCCGCACCATGCACACCGAGGCGATCAACCACGATCCGGCCGTGACGTTCTTCCAGACAGGAGCGCAGCTGGCTGGCCGCCCCAGTGTCGGCGCATGGCTCGCATACGGCCTTGGGAGCGAAAACCGCGATCTGCCTGCGTTCGTCGTGATGACGTCACGGGGATCCGGGAGAGTCGGGCAGGCGCTCTACACGCGGCTCTGGGGCAGTGGCTTCCTGCCGAGCCGATTCCAGGGCGTCAAGTTTCGGTCGCAGGGCGATCCGGTGTTGTACCTGTCCAACCCGGAAGGAGTGGGCCGCGACCGTAGGCGGATGTTTCTCGACGACCTCTCTGCACTCAACTCGATCCGGAAGGAAGAATTCGTCGACCCGGAAATCGAGACACGAATCGCTCAGTACGAGATGGCATTCCGGATGCAGACCTCCGTGCCAGATCTCATGGATCTATCGGACGAGCCCGAATCCACATTCGAACTTTACGGAGAATCCGCGCGCGAGCCCGGAACATTCGCTCGCCACTGCTTGGTCGCTCGCCGTCTCGTCGAGCGCGGCGTCCGCTTCGTTCAGCTCTTTCACCGCGGATGGGACCAGCACCGCGCGCTGCCGCAACAGCTCGCGAAACAGTGTACGGACACAGATCAGGCCTCCGCTGCACTGGTTGAGGATCTGGACCGTCGCGGGCTGCTCGATGAAACGTTGGTCGTTTGGGGAGGGGAGTTCGGGCGCACGGTCTACTGCCAAGGACTGATGACGGAAGAGACCTACGGGCGAGACCACCACCCGCGATGTTTCACGATCTGGCTCGCCGGTGGGGGGATCAAGCCGGGCGTCACGTACGGGGAGACCGACGACTCTTGTTACAACGTAGTCTCCAACCCCGTTCACGTGCACGACCTGCACGCCACCTTGTTGCACCAAGCAGGCGTTGACCACACGAAGCTGACCTATCGCTACCAAGGGCGTCAGTTCCGCCTTACCGATGTGGGCGGTCAGATCATTCGAGACTTGATCGCCTAGCGATCATTCCGGTAGCGTGCCGGGAGACTTCGGCCACGACGATGCCAACTCTCGTGCGGCAACATCGCTTGCCTAGGCAAGTGCAAGGTTCCGGTGATCTTGGGCTACGGCTCAAGCCACCCCTCACGCCTTGTGTCGGGAGCGTCGGACAACATTCTTTGACCGCCACGCTCGGCCCCGGCCCCCACGCACTCTCCTCTCGCCGCGCGAGATTCTGACTCCACCTGTTGGGCAATGTCAGGTGCTGCTGGCTCTTGCTCCTCGGACTCTGAAGCGCGGAGCCCAGATTCGAAAGACGCTCCGTGGGCCGCCTTGTCTGGCTGACAAGCCACTGCGGCCCGAAGGGTCTAGCCTGCAGAGTTGCGAACCGAGACGCCGAAGCCTCAATTGACGGCGACGGTCTGCA
>JAJDWM010000169.1 GCA_022825595.1 Bryobacterales bacterium
GCACGAAACGCTGCACATGACGGCCTACGAGTTTCTGCTGGAGCGCATTCAGCACTACATGCGGCAGTACCACCCGAAGCATCGCGCGCTCATCGTGATGGATGACACGAGCCGGCAGCTCAACCGCGCCGTCGCGATGAAGCATGCCTCGTTCCAGCGGGCGGGAAACCGGAACATGACGTTCCCGGCGATCATCGCCTATCCGTATTTCGAGAAGGTGCGGGGCAACTTCTACCTCTACCGGCGACCGCAGGGGACGGCGCTTGACGGACTGAAAGTCTGGCCGGACCGCTCTCCGCTGTCCGGGCTGGCAGCGAAGGCGTGGGATTCGCTCCAACGAGAACCCCGCCGGCTGGAGGGTCAGTGATGTCAGGCTGGGCGAACCATATCGAGCCCATCAAGGGCACCCGACGATGAAATGTCGCATGCGAATGCGGCAGTGTCAATCCCAAGGGTCGCTGGGAAACGCGGGGCGAGCGTGGAAAGGCGATGAGGCCATGATCCTCCACACCTCAGTCAAGGCGTGCTGAATGAGAAATGATGGTCAACTCGCCGCAACCTTCGATCTCGTATCCAGGGTAGCGGGCACGAGTCTCGTCGCAAATAGTGGCATTGTCCTCGACGAAGTACACGAACGATTCGTTCATGAGTGAGGCTCTTCACGGCAACGATCAGTTTCCGCCGCTACTCACCTTGCTTGCGACTCGATCTGGAATGCCGCCGCGAGGATCACGGGCAGCAGCAGTGGAAGCCTGGTGCCCGGTGGCCCACGCGTCCTTCACGATGGGAGAGATTGATCGGTCCGCCTATCGCCGCGATCCTCGCCGAGCGCCCTCACCACGGCCTCGGGGTTCCGGTCGATGACGGTCAACAAAACGCGGGCCGCCCTGTCGGGAACGCGGCGTCCCTGTTCCCACTCCTGGAGAGCCCTCACGTCAAGACAAAAACGGTCGGCGAATTTCTGCCGGCTTAGCCGAAACCGCTTGCGGAGGGCGATGATCCGGCCGGCGGCCGGATCATCGACGATCCGGCATGGCAACTCCTTCTCACCGCGGACATGAGCGAGAACCTCGCCCAGCGCCGATTCGATGTCCTGCCCGAGTCCAGTGCGTTCCGTGCCCATCGTCCTGTTGTCCCCTTCTTTATCGCGGCGACCAGACGCGACAGCGCCTTGGCATCTGCCGGGGTCAAATCCTCCCGATCCGCCTTCGCGTAGGCCGTGAGCAGATAGATGGCGTCGGGCTCGGCATGGTAGAAATAGACGGTGCGGATGCCTCCGCGCTTCCCACGCCCGGAACCGGCCCATCGCAGCTTGCGGATACCGCCCGTGCCCCGAATCACCGGGGCCGCATCGGGGGCGGCTGGCGGGCCGCCCCCGAACTGCGTTTAGTCCCTCTCGGCCCCGAACGCTGCGGTGATCTCTGGGCGCTGGAGTGTGCCGGCGGCGACTTCTCCATCGAATCCATAGAACGCTCCAACAACATCCGGGATGCCGTCCCGATCACGCGGATCGGTGCGGGAGTCGAAGTAGTGAGCATACAGGTTGAGGTCGTATCGAAATCCAAGACGATTCCACATGTTCCATGTGTCTCCGTATCGTGCGTGGATCTTGTCAAACTGGGCTGACCCGTAGCCGGTATCGAAATTGACTCTTAGCCTTGTATCTCCGTGTGCGGGGAATCCTGATGCGACATAGCCGTTCAACTTGCCCTCGTATGACGCCCAGCCTAACAGCGCATCAGGCGGAGACGGCGCCATGTATCCCGCATCCACCCACGGGATGAGGACGGTTCCATCGTTCAGGTTGTGAACCCCGAACTGCACGCCGTCCACAGTATCGACGACGCGCTTCATGGTCTCGGACCAGTGCCCCCACCCGTACATGTCATAGAGCACCGCCATGTCCACCAACGGCAAACTGTCTAATTCGCCCTCGCTGTGGTGACGATAGGATAGAATGGAAGTGTGAACTGGATGGGGATGTCCCATGAAGCCGAGCGCGTGCAGGAGCTCGTGCACCATACTGTCTACGGCCGATCTCAAGCCCCAAGGGTTAGAGAGATCGAATTCGCTTTCATCCAGAACCGCGTATCCTCTCGCTCCATCGGTACCGCCGAAGCCTGCAAAGTCCCCACTCTCATAGCCATATATTTCCGCGTGTATGTGGCCCGAGGAAAAGAGCTGTTCTGTGTGCGCGTGTAGATTTTCTTTACTTAGCCCCTCTAACGTGGCCAGCTCACTGACCCATTCCCAATCTATGCGGAATCTCTTGTCCTCGGGTAAGGAACGATTCAGCACCATTATGGCCCTTCGGACTGCGATGGACTCCAGGTCCGTACGGTTTTTTGGCTGAACAATACTCGGCCACGACCCCCAACGCACGAACCACCCACGGCCAGATACGGAGCAATCACTGGAGTCGCTATTTGCCATGCAGTCATCGTACATGGCCTCCTTGTAGTCACGACGTCCATCTGGCCCGATGCCCCGATGAATGGCTTTTGACCAGCTCACGTATCCCTCTTGCGGCTCAATCCCAGCCGTTGGCATATGGCCCGCCACTGGCTGCCTGGGGCCACCGGAGCAACCGAATAAGCTCACCGCCAGCAGGACAACGAGAATGAACGCACGCATGACACACCTCCACCGAAGCCGTGGCCTGGCGTGGCCTGGCGGGATTGCCGGGCCGTTGCGACAGCTCACGCAGAAGCGTGGTGAGGAGTTCCTGCCTATTCACTCGGGCTCAGGGAGCTACCCTTCGCCGGGCACAGGCGAGTTCTTGTATTCAGCAGGCAGCCCGACACACGGGCGCTTCTGCGCTGTCGCAACACCAGACCTACGCCCTGGACTGACACTAATGCAACAGATTTGTGTTAGGATTTCTTGGCAAGAAGGGGGATGCGGTCATGTTCCAGACAATGGCGGATCTCACGCCGATAATGATTGGCCTAGTTGGCCTCGGGCAAGTCGGCGTGGTGGCATGGGGCATCCGTGTGATGCGCGAGACAGCGAGGGAAGGAGGTGAGCAGACCAACGTGATGCTTGAGGCATTCACAGGGCAGAGCAAGCAGACCGAGGTGATGCTCGAATCGCTCCGGGAAACAACTCGGGGCCTCCGCGAGTTGCTGGACCGTAAAGAGTAGGAGGATCGCCCCCATGGCGAAGACAGAGAAGATCGAGAGCAAGAAGACTGGCCGCCCGCCCAAGCCCATGCCGGAGCCGATCCCCGACACGCCCGAGAACATCCTGCGGGCGCTCGTCAGCACCCCACCGAAGAAACGAAAAGACTGGAAATACCTAAAGACCAAGGGGGCCTAACGGCCCCCTTTTTTGTCCGCCCGCCCGCACTCCGGGCACTTGGTTACTTTGGTATATAAATCCCCGCAACAGCAACACACCTTCTTCCCGGATGAGGGGTCTCAGCCAGATGTCCTTCCTGGGCTTGTCGTATAGTTTGCCCCGATCATGGCGTCCGCGCCCCTGGGTGGCGCCGACATGGATCCAACCGGATGCCTTGTAGACAGCGCCTGTGTAGCGCGGAGTCTGGACGAAGGTCTCGATGAGGACCGGGTTGGTGTTGTAGCGCTCGGCCCAGTCCCGGGGCAAGCGCCGGCGGATGATGGCGAGGATGTGGGAGCCGAGGTTGGGGATGCGGATCCAGGGCAGGATCAGGAACCTCGGGTTGTCGACCACCAGCGGGAGGTTCTTCTCGCGCAGTTGGGGAGACCAGCCGATGAAGCGGTCGCGCGGGGCGAGTCTCCAGGCGGCGGTGCTGAAGCCGAGCATGGCGATGGGCTGTCCGTGGCGGTCGTGGACGGCGTAGCGGATCTGGGCTCCCACCAGGGTCTTGTAGCCGAGGTAGTGGTAGCGGGCGATGAACTCGTTCCACAGCTTGCCCTCGCGGGTCTTGCCGAGGACGGGCCGCAGGGTGAGCGGGCGGATGTCGTCAAGGG
>JAJDWM010000130.1 GCA_022825595.1 Bryobacterales bacterium
ACTGCATCGAGAAGCGCTCGGTGACCGGGAAGTCTTTGTGAAGCCCGAAGTCGAAGTTGAATGAGCGAGGTCCCCGGAAGATATTCCGGTCCTGCGCTCCGTACGTCCCGAGAATGTTGGGCCCAAACGCTGCCCGGCTCAGGTATTCTTCCACGACCGCCCCGCGGGGGCGATCGCCTAGGTTGGGGCTGCCGATGATCTCCGCCCGCTGGCCGCCCTGACCGGTCCGGGCGTTGTCCACGTTGCTGAAGACGGTGAACGGGAAGCCGCTGCGCCAGTTGGCGATCGATGTCATCGTCCAGCCTCCAACCAAGAACCTAGCTGCCGGGTTGGTGAAGACATTCGGCAACTGCCAGATGCCGGAGAAGTTGTACACGTGGCGGAGGTGATAGTCGGCAGGGCCCCGGTCGTAAGACTGGTCAAGAGGATTCGTGACTGACGTGCCGGTCGCCTTGTTCGCCGAACGGGAGTTGTTGTCGGTCGTCTGCGCCAGAGTGTAGTTCGTCAGGACCGTGAAACCGCCGCTCATGCGTTTCTCTGCCGTGAACTGGAGCGCATTGTAGTTGGAGATGCCGGCCGGTTCAATGATCGTGACGCGCTCGAAGTTCGGGTACAAGGGTCTCCTCTGGTTGGTCGTCCTGGTCGTGGCTCCTGCATCCGGCGGCGGAGCATTCAAGTCCCGTCCGCTCACAAGCGCCGTGCCCTTCGATGCGGCGTAGGAAAGCCGTACGACCCAGCTGCGGGCGAACAGCCGTTCCGCCGTGACGTTCCACGACTGCAGGTAGGCGTTGCGCATGTCCCGCGCGTAGACGTGCGCACGGTGCGGTAGCACGAACGTGACGTCCGAAGCTGGGTCGAGAACGTCCGTTCCAATCGCGTCGAAGCCGATCACTGGGAACGGGTTCCCTCCGGGAAAGCTTGTGTAGGGATTGGCCATCGTGTCGTTCTCTCCGCCGAAGATCGTGACAACCGTGCCGAACGGTCCTTGGTTCGCTTGGCTGTTTGTCGAGATCGTGTTCGATCGGTCGTAGAACACGCCATATCCTAGGCGGATGCTCGTCCGGCCATCCCCCGAAACGTCCCAGGCCAGGCCGATGCGGGGCGCCAGATTGCCCCATGCGACCGGGTAGCCGCCATCGGGCAAGCCAGTGTCGCCCGGGTACAGGACCCCTTCCGGGGCATTGACGAACCTGTTGGACTTGGCACCGGGCCCTCCCCATGCGGATAGCTTGCCGAGCGTGTCTGTGTAGGGAAAGAACGGCTCCCAGCGCACCCCGAGGTCAAGCGTCAGGCTTCGGGTCAGCTTCATGGAGTCGTTGACGAAGATGTTGAAGATATCGAACCGCGTGTTCTTGAACTCGCCGACACCCTGCTGGAACCGCTCAAACCGGCCAAGCATGAAGTCAGCGATGTCCAGCCCGGTGTAGCCAGCAGCGTGGCGCCAGCGGAAGCGGCCCTGAGCCCGGAAGTTGTTGGTGATGTCACCGATGCCGTGGCCCCATTCCCCGCCGAAGGTCAGGCTGTGGCGTCCCAGCGTGAGCCGGGTCGTGTTGCTGACCTGGAACTCGTCGCGCAGGAAGTTGTTGGTGTCGCCCGTGTTCGGCCCGTTGATAGTTTGGAAGGTAGTGTGGTACTGAGTGAACTCATCGAGTGTGATGTTGACGCCTAGGTCGTTCCAGCTCTTCGATGGCAGCACCTGCGATGACGGGCCCTCCATTCTGCTGAAGCTGAAGATTGTCTGGTTCAACGCGGTCGGCCCGGCGATCCACTGAACGTTGCCGACGATGCTCGTGTTCTTCCAATCCCGCTGGGTCGTGTCCTCGTAGAAGTTGCTCTGGTTCAGGTTGCCCGGCTGGGCGGCCCGGTTCCAGCTCGCGCGACCGCTGACTCGGACGCTGCTTCCTGCTTGCTGGTCAACCTTGAACAGGGTCTGGTTCTCGTCAAAGTTCGCTACTTGGGTCACGACCGTTCGCCTTCCCGCCGTGGGCACCGGCAGGAATTCGTTGGCGAAAGTGTAGGAACCGGGGAAGATCCGGTCTTGAGGAATCATCTTGTTCGGGAACGGAGATCCGGCCTTGGGATCCATGATGTCTCGCGAAGATCCGCTGAAGTCGCCCTGCCGCTCTGCCGCGGTGAAGGTGTTGCGGCCGATCTCGTTCGGGCGCCTACGGATGCGCGTGCCCTGATAGGAGAAGAAGAAGAACGTTCGGTCTCTGATGATCGGCCCGCCCACCGTGCCGCCAAACTGGTTGCGCTTGAGGCCGTCGTTCCGCTTCTCGTTCGGATTGTCCGGAGACGGCGGCGCGAAGAAGTCCGCGGCATTCAGGTCGTGGTGCCGCATGTACAGGAATCCGCTGCCGTGGAGCTCATTTGTGCCCGACTTCGTCACCGCGTTTACGATTCCGCCGGCGTTGCGGCCGAATTCGGCGCTGAAGTTGTTGGTTTGGACGCTGAACTCCTGCAGCGCGTCCGGGTTTGGCAGGGGCACTGGCGCATTGCTGTAGTGGTCGTTGTTCTGGCCACCGTCAAGAATGTAGTTGGTGGCGTTGCCCCGGCTGCCGTTCACCGAGACCGGAGTTACTCCGGGATACGTCGTGCCGGATGTGACGCCTGCGCCGCGGTAGACGGAAACGCCGGCGACAAGCTGCATCAGCTGGGTCGGGTTGCGGCCATTGAGGGGCAATCCCTCGACCCGTCGCTGGTCGACTACGGTCTTCAATGTCGCCGATTGCGTGTCCACGGCCACCACCTCGGCCGCCACCTCCACGGTCTCGGCGACTTGGCCGATCTCGAGTGTGACATCGACGCGGGCCGCTTCGTTCACTTGGGTCTGGATCCCTGAAGCCTCGTGCCGACGGAAGCCCGGGGACTCAACCCGCAGGGTGTAGACGCCGACCGGCAGGCCTCGGAAATTGAAGAGGCCCAGTTGCGACGTCGTGCCGCTGTAGACGGCGTTCGTGCCTTCGTTCTGGACTTCCACGGACGCGCCCGGAATGACCGCGTCTGTGGAGTCCATGACAACTCCCGTGATTGCGCCTGTCACCTCCTGAGCTAGACACGGGACCGACGCGGCAAGCACGGCGAGGATGATCGCGGGCAGGGCATTGCGTGTTGTCATGCTTAGATGTTCAATGAGCGGTGGGTACCTGTCAACCGAGAACCTGCCAAGAATCCCAGGTTTCCCAACAATCGCCCCCTAGATAGGGCAAGATTCGGCTGTTGGCGTCGCGCCCTCCGCTTGCGATGGCACGTTGACGCGCTCGGAGGTGTCCGTGCTGCTTTCACATCTGGGCGAGGGAGCCGAGTGGAGCCTAGTTGAGCGGACGGCTGACGTGGTCGGAGTACGACTACATCCAGGCAGCCTTGGGGAGTGGGTTCGGCCCGTTGGCGAGTACCAAGCCGTGGCAAATTCACCATAGGGCCACGAAGGCGAGCTGGGACGCCAGCGGAAGCAGGGTTGTGCAGCGGGGGAAGATGATCCTGTCAATGGCCCGATCGATGCCGAAGTGGCGGAGCGGGGGCAGTAGACAGAGCACACTGGTGGCGTAGTCGTGCTGGAACTATTCGGAGTGCGAAGGGGCCAGGCGGATGCTGCAACGAGCCTCAATTGGGACGAGGGAGTCGCCCCAGAGCTTGGCGCAGGTGTGCCTTGGCAGGTGGGTGAAGCCGACCTCCTCGAGGATACGGTCAATGGTGGGCTCTGAAGGGGCGTGCTCGCAGCTGGCATCCAGACGAGCCTTGGTGCCGCGCACGGAGAAGTTCTGGCTGCAGAGGGCGACGACCTGCCAGCGGGACCCTGCGGCGAGTTCCGGACGCGCGCGGTCGCAGTGGGATGGTCCAATCGGCGGAAGTCGCGCGTCAGAGAGCAGACGCTGTTGGGGGAGAGGCCCTCATGGAACAGGGTTGCATTCAGGCTCCGCCGGGCCTCTTTCGCCCGGCGCCAATCGGCCAGTCAGATCGCAGGCGGCGAGTTCAGACATCGCAAAGCGTTGCGCAACGTCGCCAAGCTCGGCGACCGCGCATCAGCGGACGGGCCCAAATTGGCCCATCGTTCCACCCCTTCCCAATCGCAATTGGCCGAGTCTTCCAAACCGCAGTGGAACCGTGATCTAGACCTGGGTCATCGGCACTTAGTCCTCCGGACTGCCAATGAGGCTTGCATGCGGTCACCGGCTTGAAGGCTCTTCTGCACCGACCGACTCCAAGTATCCCAGGAGCATGCTCTCCAATTCGTCGGCCTTGTCGGACTCCTGGCCACTCAGATCTCTAGCCTCCAGGGGATCGGTTGCTAGGTTGAAGAGCATTCGAGACCGTGGGCGACTCTCGGTCGCGTATCGAAGCAGCAGTTTGTGATCGGCGACCCGGATTGCCGAAGCCGGGTTGGATCGACGCTTCGGACGGTGAAACACGAGTCCTCCGAAGCTCCTCTCGACCTGGCCGGTTCCGCCGTGCTCAAGCACTGTTCGGAAGCTGCCTCCGTCCACTTCGCTCGGCAGTGGTTCGATTCCTCCGGCGAGGTCGTAGAGAGTTGGCAGCAGATCATACCCCGTGACCGGGACATGTGACACGGAATTCCGCGCGACGCCCGGGCCTCGGACAAGGAAGGGCACTCGAATTCCGCCCTCGAGCAAGGTGTGCTTCGCTCCGTTGAGCGGACGGTTCGGCGGTGCCAGACCCTCCTGTGCGCCAGGAATTGATCCGCGTCCGCCGTTGTCCGCCATGAATATCACGTAGGTCCTACCAGCAATGCCGAGTTCGTCGAGTGCATCGAGCATTCTGCCTACCGCGTCGTCCAGATCCAGCAGCATCCCCGCGAAGGCGTGCGTCACCGCGCGATCTGGCCGCCCTTTCCTCTCGAACTTTGCGAGCGACTTCGGGCGGGTCTGGACCTGCAGGTGTGCGGCATAGTGGCTGACCTGCACGTAGAAGGGCCGCCCATCAGCCACCTGCCGTTCCGCAAAGTCGATGGCGCGCTCGGTGATCGCGAAGGCGAGCTTGGGGTCTTCTTTCGTTACGCTTTGCCCGCGTTCGTTCATGGGGGTAGGCATGCCTCCCGTGCGGTTGGTGGTGGGACCATCGCTCTCGTCAAAGCCGACCTGTTCCGGACTGGCGCCCATTTGTGAGCCGAACTTCCCGAAATGCGCCGTGCGGTAGGCGGGGTCAGCCTGCTTCAGAGCACTTGGCAGGGTAAGCCGTCCCTGCCAGTCGAACTCCGAGGCAAACTCCGTGCCGCGCTGGCGGGCCGGGGTCATCCCGCAGAAGATGCTGCGGCGCGTGGGCGTGCAAAGGGGCGCCGGCGAGTAGCCGCTGGCGAACCTCATGCCCTCGTTGGCGAGACGAGCCATGCTGGGAGTCTCGAGGAACTCGGAAGCGGCTTGGTCGACGTCCGGATCCATCGAGAATGACAACTGGCTCCACCCGTGGTCATCCGTCAGGATGAAGACAAAGTTCGGCCGGGGCTGGGCGAGGCCGGGGGCTGCGGCTACTAGGCCCAGCAGGAGGAACTGAAGCAGGCGCAATGCGGAGCGCCTTCTCGCCATACGGAAGCTTTCCATCTCTGCGGGCCATCCTAACAGCCGCTCGTGAGGCGGGCGCGAGCTCCGACCGGGGCCACTAGGGTCTGCAATGCATGTGTCCCGGCGGGTCTTAGTGGCTGCCGCCAGTCGTGCCGTCCTGCGGCGTTCCCGCAGTGCACGAATCAACGACGTCGACCTCACGCGGCGGTGTCGCGTTGCCGTCCGATGGGGGCGGCTGCATGCCTTCACATGGACACTACGTTTTACGGCCTCTCCGGTCGGGGCACGCTCCGACCGACACGCCCCTGGGATCCCTACCCGGACCGCTCCGGGGTCGACGAGCGCCTCGAGTTTGCGCGGCTTAGGCTCGGGAGAGTCGCAGGGGCAGCGAGCGCAGGCGCTCGCCAGTTGCGGCGAACACGGCGTTCGCTAGGGCCGGAGCCACGGCGATGATGGGGGTCTCCCCAGCACCGGCAGAATCAATGTCGGTCCGGTCGAGCAAGACCGTGTCCATAGGTGGCACGTCTCGGAATCGAGGGACTCGGTACCGCGAGAAGGAGCCGTTCAGTAGGCGTCCCCCCTCGAAGCGGATTTCTTCCGTCAGGGCTGCTCCCAATCCTTGGATCACGCAGCCTTCGACCTGAGCCTCTAGGTTGCGAGGATTCAGGATCGCACCGCACTCGAACGCCGAGACCAGCCGCTCAACCTCTACACGATCGCCCGTCGTCCGCACTTGGGCGCAGATGGCGATGTAGGACCCCTTCTCGAATCCGGCGGCGATTCCCGTCCCGCGGCCCGATCCGAAGGACTCCGTGCCTGGCCAGCCGAATCTGTCGGCGGCAGCCCGGAGGACGTCCGTCATACGCTCGTCGGCTAGGTTCTCTAGGCGAAACTCGAGCGGGTCCGCCCCGGCTGCGACGGCGAGTTCATCCATGAAGACTTCTCGGGCAAAGTTGTTCCCGGTTGCCCCGATGCCCCGGTAGGAGCCCTCGCGCAGCGGCGCGTCGCACGGAAAGTACTGCGTCCGAACGTTTCGAACGTCATACGGTGTCTCGATCGCCGCCGTGCCCGGATTGTAGGCCGTGAAGTCCCATGCCTGAATCCTATTGCCAGTGAGCGCGGCCCGCACACCGAAAGCCGCCGCTGGCCGAAAATAGGCCCACGCGAACTCCTCCTCACGAGACCAGCGCAGTGACACTGGCCGACCTGCCGCCTTGGCCAGTCTCGCGGCCTCAATGGCCACCTCTCCCGTGTGCTTGCCGCCGAATCCCCCTCCGGTGTCGGGGACGATCACGCGCACTGCCTCGGGCCTGAGGCGAAACGCCTGCGCCAGCTGGTCGCGGACACCGAATGGACGCTGCGTGCCCGTCCAGACCGTGAGCCTGCCCTCCGCCCATTCCGCTACAGCGGCGCGCGGCTCCATAGGTGCATGCTGGACATAGGGGATCTCGTAGGAACGTGCGAGAGCGGTCCCGCGTGCAAGTGCCGCCGTCACGTCTCCCCTCTCACGTCTTCGGGGGCCGCGGCGTCCGCTGCCGCTCGTCTGAGCGCGCGCCTTTAGGAGCGTGCCGAGTTCTTCGCTCGACGGATGGGGCCCCGATTGCCACCTCGCCGTCTTCGAGCAGGCTGTCATTGCGTTCCGCGCTTCGTGGGAAGTCTTCGCGGCAAAGCCCACAAACTCCCCGTCCCGCACCGCCACGGCCCCCAACCGAGTCGCGGGCGCGAGGTCAACGCTAGTGAGCTCAGCCCCGTACGACGGCGGCCGCAGGACGCAGCCGTAGAGCATGTTCGGACGCACAATGTCCGAAGGGTAGCGGTGCGCGCCGGTCACGATCTCGCGGGCTCTGGCCTTCGGCACTGATCGACCCAACACTGCCCAATCGGCTGTCTTCGTGAGCGGGACTCCCCTCGGGACCGAATCGTCTCGCGTCGAGGTCAGCCGACTAGATTTCGCTAGGTCGGCGTACGACATTCGTTCGCCCGCTTTCACGACGGCGCCGGCCTGAATCTCCAGCTGGGAAGGGTCCAGGCCCCACAATTCCGCCGCTGTTCGCAGGAGCAGTTCGCGAGCAGCGGCGCAGGCCCGCCGCACGACCGGGACCGTCGAGGGGGTAGTACGGCTTCCCGCGGTGGAGCCGTCATTCGGTGTCACCGAGGTGTCGGCAAGAACGACGCGCAGCTCTGCTGGCGCGACGCGCAGTTCCTCGGCCGCCGCTTGGGCGACCTCCGTCCGCGAGCCTTGGCCGACCTCGACCTTGCCGGTCAGGATGGTGATCGATCCGTCTTCACCCAAGTGCAGCCGCGTCGATGGCGGAATCTCGGAGACGTCGGATCCAGCGCTGAAGGCCACCTTGCCCGCAGCAGTGACCAGCAGGCCGGCGCCCACTGCGGCGACCCATTCGCGTCGGTCGAGGCCAAAGCGGTACGCGGGGCCCTCGCCTAGCTCCTTGCGGTCGGGCTCGAATAGGTCGTCCCGGAATCCGTCAGGCATCGTCCCCGTCCGGCCGTGCGGCCATCTCCACCGCCCTCAGGATGTTGGGGTAGCCGCAGCAGCGGCACAGATGGGGGTTCATCGAGTCCACGATCTCCGATCGGGACGGCCTCGGATTCCGCCGGAGCAGCGCCGTTGCCTCAACGATCATCCCGGCCGTGCAATACCCGCACTGCGCTGCGTCCGCCTCTAGGAACGCACGCTGAACTTGGGTGAGATCCCCGCCTGAAGCGAGCCCCTCAATCGTCGTAACGCTCGCACCAGCTGCTCTTGAGACGGGGGTCAAGCACGACGGCTCCGGCCGACCGTCAATCAGTACAGTGCAGGCGCGGCACTGGCCCTCGCCACAGCCGTACTTTGTGCCCGTCAGGCCAAAGTCTTCCCGCAGAACTTCCAGCAGCGGACGCTCCGCCGGGGAATCCGTGGACATCTCTGTCCGGTTGACTCGGACTGTGAAGCGCGTGACTTTCCTCCTGCCGCCTCTCCGGCCTGGCGCCAATTATATCCGCGTCCGGGTCGGTGGGTTGGCGGCCGGGAAGGTTGCAAGAGCCGGCGTCGGGCTGCCCCGGGCATAGCGCGATGGAGTCGGCCCTAACGAAGGGGGCGGTGACGGATGTGCCGTCCGCCCGTGGACGTGGTACCTTTGCATCGGCCTCCCGAGCGCCGAGCGCCGGTACCCGGGACTGCAAGCGAGGCAATGTGAGCTTTGATCAGCAAGCCCCTGAAGTGACCGACATCGGCGGCCCGGTAGCGTCGGCGTGGGACCGCGTCAAGAACGTGTTGCGACTCAAGCCTGGAGTGTTTGCCGACATAGCTGCGGACACTTCGGCGACATCGCAAGGCTTTGTGGTGTTCGCGGTTGCCACTGCAATCGGCAACATCTGGCTGGTGCTGCTCCTGCCGGTTGTTATGGCGTTTGCCTTGGCCGCAATTGCAGTCGAGTCGCTTTTCTTGATGGTCGTCTCCAAGCTCTTCACCGACACCGTGCCCGGTTACGGAGCTTGGTTCCGAACCTTCCTCTTTGCGGCGGCGCCGGGTGTATTCTCGCTGGTCCCGGTGGTCGGATGGATTATCGCCTCGTGCTATGCACTGATCATCGCCGTCCTGGTGGTCCGCGAGCTCGCGCAGATCGCGACAGTCCAAGCCGTGCTCGTGCTGATCATTTCAGTGGTCATACCGGGCATGTTGGCAATATTGCTCGCCATCACGGTTGCCATTCCGTTCATACCCTCATTCCTTAGGGACCTGTTGGGATGGTAGGCGCAGAGACCCAGTTCCTGACATGGGCCAACGAGCAACATCGCTCTTCTTCGGCCGTCAGGCAAGTCTTGATGGTGGCGGGCCCAATTAGCAGGAGCGAGCAAGTGGTGTTCTTCGCCTCCCATTGCGGGACCCTCGCGATGTCTTAGACAGCGAGGCTGACCCTCCCGCTGCTTACTGCTCTCCAAGACTGGTTCTCGCGTTGAGGGCAACTGCTGGGTTCCCCAACTCTACGATCGGATCGCCTTTGCTGATGTGACGGCTCCGGGCCACTTCTGGGTGAGGGAGTCCTTGCGGTGGGCGCCCCTGACAATCCGCGCGAGGCGGTTGCGCCCGGCGGTGTTCCAATCGGCATAGTACCGCTCGGTGGTTAGCACGCTGCTGTGGCCCAGCAGGGTGCTGACATCGTGCATGGCCACCCCTGAGCGGAGCAGTTCGACGGCAAGAGTGTCTCGCAGACGGTGCGGGTGAAAGTTCTTGACACCCGCCGCGGTGGCGATTCCCCGGAGTCGTTGCCGCCAGTACTTCGTGCAGGTCTCACGGAGTGACCTGCCCGTCCAGAAGTAGTGCGGCCCGTACCGCTCGAGCAGACCCTCGAGCGCCGCTATCACAGGCGCCGGCAACAGTACAGTCACGAGCTCGCCGCTCTTGACGCGGCGCCGGACGAGCTCACCACACTCCCTCAAATCGCTCCGCGGGAGGGTGACGGCGTCGCCGGTCGCCAGCCCGGACCAGCGCATCAGCAGCATTAACGCTCGCGCCGGGGGGCCCCCGGCGCGGCCGCCAGAAGGCGCCGCATCTCGTCCCGCTGCAAGGGCAGGGTCTGCTTCTCTCGCGCCTTAGGGGGCCGTATGCGGGCCGCCGGGGACCGGTCGACCCAGCTTTCTTGCACGGCGTGGCGGAAGAACGCCTTGACCCGCCCGAGCTCGGTGCGCCGGGTGCTGGCGGCCAAGCCCCTCTCCTCGAGCCAATTCCGCAGCGCGTCGGCGTCGGTCTGGTCGAGGTCGACCAAGCCGCGACGGTCGGCGTACACCTCCAGCGACCGGAACGTGCACTGGTGCCCCACCCGCGTGGATCGCCTCAGGTCTCGAGCCTGGAGGTCAAGCAGCTAGGCTCTCACCGCCGCGCTGAGCTTCACACCGGGACTCCCGTGTGGATGCCCGGACAGGCGTCGGGATCCCCGCGCGGGAACCACTTGTAGAGCGTCGAGACGTCGATGCCGAGGGCCTTGGCGATGTCGGTCCTGAGCAGCGGCTTGTCGCGCAGCATGGCCTGCACCCTGCGGACGTGCCCCGGGGTTGTGGAACGGCGATCGGCGTCCCCACAGGTCCCCCCGCTCGCGGGCGAGCCTGGTGCGCTCCCGCGCCAGGTCCGACTCCACCTCGGCCAGCCTGGCGAACAGGACGAAGACCAGCCGGCCGCCGGGCGTGCCGGTGTCGATCGCCTCGGTCAGGGACACCAGCTGGCAGCCGCGCCGCTCCAGGCGCGCCGCGAGGTCGAGCATGTGGCGCACGGAGCGGGCCAGGCGGTCGAAGCGCCAAACGACCAGGCTGTCCCCGGTCCGCCCGGGGCCGCTCCCGGGACCGTTGCCGAAAGGGCCCTCTTGGCGACGGTCGGCGCGGGCGCCGTAAGGGAATCCAGCCAGTGCCTGGCATTCCAAGTGAGGAGGCACGGGAGCTCCGGGAGGCCATGCGCGCGGCGCGCGCCACGGCGCTGCGCTTCGGCGAGATGCTGGCCCGTCATCTCCAGCGCAGGCAGTGGGTCCAGGGACTGTCCTTCGGGCTGTCGTCCGCAGCGGCGCTCGCGGTCCTCGTGGGCCCCTGGCCGCGGGTCGCGGCCGTGCTGGCGGGGGCCGTGGCGGTCGCGAACGCCTGGGGGGCTGCCGCCTGCCCGCACTAGGAGCTCGTCAGGCTCGCGGCGCTGAGGAGCGGCTGGGAGTCCCTGCGAATTGACTGAGGCAGCCTCTTGTCTAACCGGCGCGGGGGCGGTTCGACACTTTGCTGCAGCGTGCCGCCCGCCTCGGGTCATTGGCGAGTTCCGGAGATCCCCGGAAACCGGCCGCGTTTCGCGGGTTGCGGGACCGAACGGGAGGCCTGAGGCGCATCGATGGCTGATGGCGCGATCGACGGCCGTCGGCCGGCTTGGGGCGGGCCGGGGCGGTTCGCGGTGGAGAAGATGAGGATCGAGCGGCACCAGCGCGAGATGCAGCGCAGGCAGGCGGAGCATCTCGCCAGGCTGGAGCGCCGCGGCCAGCTGTTCGGTTTCTGGTTCGCCGCCCTGTCGACCCTCGCCACCCTGTCGGCGGCCGCAAGCGGCAGGCCGCTGCACGCTGCCGTGGTGGCGGCGGCCGCCACCGCCATGGTCGCCCTCCTGCGCGGGACGTGGCGCAGCGCACCGCTGCGGGCCGAGGCCGGGCCCATCGGCCAGCCGCCTGCGCCGCGGGAGCCCACGACGGGCTCCTGATGCCCGATTCCCCGCCGCCGGAGCCGGACTCCAAGCGCATGTTCGACCTGCTCCTGGGCTTGAAGATGGACCCGGGGGGTGCCTATACTTTCACTCAGGAGGTCGGGAACATGGCCGGCGCCAATCTCATCGCCCGCTTCGAGTCCAAGCTCGAAGCCCAGAACGCAAAGATCGATGCCCAGAGCACGCAGACGGCCGCGCTCAAGTCCGAGATTGCCTCGCTCCGCTGGATGGTTGGCCTCGGGTTCACCCTCCTGGCCCTGCTCATCACGCTGCTTCGCTTCTTCGGCTGAGCCCGGCCCGGCCCTTAGCCGGCGTCGTCGGGCTCGCGAAACGCCCACATGACGATCAGCGCCGCGCCGCCGAACAGCGCGCAGGCAGCCGGCTAGGGCGGAGGCGGCTGGGCGGAAGGCCGCGGAGACGGCCAAGGAAGCCGCGGCCCGGGAGGCGTGGCTCAAGGAGCGCCTCGACCAGGGCCAGGCGGAGACCCTGAAGGCACAGGTCGCGGCGCTGACGGAGCGGTTGGGGGAGCGCTCGTGAAGGCCACCGGCAAGTGGTCCAATCCGGTCCGGCGGCTTGACGCCCAGCTGGACGAGCGGGAGCGCTCATGACCGGCCGGGTTTGGATCCGGCGCCGAACGTCGCTCGGTCGCGATTCTCGTCAGGCAGTCTTGGTGTAACCGGCGCCGGAATTGGCTGATCCGGAAGGACTCGGCCGCTCTGGCCCGGTCCCGGCCGCCGCGATTCCCGGCTCGCTGCTGTCTGCGCAGTTGAGCGTCGCGACTGCTCTGCGGCCAGCCGAGGGCTCGTTTCATTCCGGTCTGGGGTCATCGGGCCGCAATACCGCCCGCCTGGCTCGGTCGTCGTCACGGAACCGAGCGACCCACTCGAGGACCTCCCCCACCCGCAGTACGCCGCCCCGGTGCGGAAATCGCTCTACCACTTCATCCCGAAGTCGCACGTAGTGTCTGCTGGATGAAGTGCGGGCCGGAGGGAGACGATTCTCGAGGTCAGGGTGGCTACGGAGCTTCGAGCCGCTCAGGCAGTACTGTCCAGCCCTTGTAGCAAGGCCTCGATAGCTTCCAGTCAGGATGGGAAGCTAGGGTAATGGGCCGTGCCGAGTCCTAATGCTGATTGCCTGCTGCTGCCGGGTCGTGGAGGATTTCGCCGCGCAAACCGGGGCTCAACTCTAGGAATCTTGCCCCATCGCACGGGTTTGGCCCGTAAGCTCTCCGAGCCATTGCTCCAACAACCGGATTCTCTTCTTCGCCGCGCTCGCTTCGTGTCTTGCGATGGCCAGCTCCTCCTCCGCGGCCTTGGCCCGATTCTCCGCAATCCACCGCTGACGTTCGGATGCCTCCAGAGAACCGTGGAACTCCTCGCCCGTGCGCGGGTCGCGAATCACCAGCACCGTCGCCCCGTGCCGCCTCTTGGCGCGCAGGCCCAGTCCCAGAACCTTGCTTATCAGGTACTCGACCCCGCCTGTACGCTCGACCGGCTCCACCCAGTGATAGCGGCCTCCCTTGGCGCGGTAGCCCTCCAACGGCGCCGCCATCATCGTCCCTTCCGGGTCGAGACGCCAGTACTCCCTAACGCCGATCATGGCGTATTCGCTGGCCTTGTGCCGGGCGTCGTTCTCTGCCGTCGACGGCGATGCCACCTCTAGGACAAAGTCCGGCGCCTTTCCTTCCTCCCAAACCTTGTACGTGCGGCGGTTCCCTGCACGCCCCACGTCGAACACTACCTGCACGTCCGGCTGCAGCCTAGCCCGCTTGTCGCCGCGCTCGTAATACACCACCAACTCCATGGCAACGAGCACATCGTCGCGGTCCCTGAAATGGTGTTGTAACGCTGCCGTGGCCAGCCCTACAGCTTCACCATGCCAGACGCTTTGCGCAATCCAATGCCCTTCTGGGTACTCGACCGCGTCGGGCTCGCCCGCCACCACTTCGGCCACCGGCGAGGCCACCGCGGAGTATTCTGTCGAGCTAGACGCCATCAGCGATGCAGCGGAGCCAGCCTTTAGCAAGCGCCCTACCGTCCCAGAATACATCCGCAGTTGCGGGAATCGCCCCATCGCAAGGGCAGCGCCATCGTGATTCCCGGCGGGGCTCCGCCGACAAGATTACCCTGCCTTCACGCTGCGCCGCACCTATGCCACTGGCGCCGAGGACCGCTAGGCGGCCCGGTCGATGCCGGCCCGGCTGGCTGGCGCCACGCGCCGCCTCATCGTCGAACTGGCCCCTGGCCAACCCGCCGTGGCGGCCGAGGCGGAGATGCGGCTCGCAGGGTTCTGGGGCGGCGTCGATGGTTCTTGGACGTGCCAATGCGCCGTGCATACGCTGGACGCGCGGAGCTATCCGACCGACGTGAGAACCGCCTTCACAGCCCCTTCGAAGACCGTTTACGGGCCCTTCAAACGTACCTCGGGCCCCCCTGTGTTGCGCGCCGTCGACCCACTAAGTGTTGTGGGGTGGCTCTTCGGACACAGATCCCGCTTTCCGGTCACCGGATTCCGTTCAGCTTGCTCCGTACAACGGGGCCGGTCCCGGGCCTCGGCCCGAGGCTGGGGGAGGCCGACTGGCAGCCGCCGGCACGCGATCCCGTTTAGGCCAAGTCAGGGATATACGTACGTCGATTGCAATCCCAACGGAATCCCCAAGGCCCAGCACAGACCCAAGAGCAGGGACCACGTGACCAGCAGGGTGAGTGAGTAGGGCAACATCAGAGATGTCACCGTGCCGATGCCCGTATTCTTCACCCACCTCTGACAGAAAGCCACCACCAGCGGAAAGTAAGGCATCAGGGGCGTGACGATGTTCGTCGTGGAATCCCCCACACGATAGGCGGCCTGTGTGAGTTCGGGCGAGAGTCCGACCTGCATCAGGACCGGGACGAACACCGGGGCGAGCAGGGCCCACTTGCCGGACGCGGACCCGACAAGCAGGTTCACGAGGCAGCTTAACAGGATGATTCCACCAATGGTCACCATGCCTGGAAGGCCCAGCGCCTTGAGGAACTCGGCTCCTTCCACCGCGAGGAGAGCCCCGAGGTTCGACTTTGCGAAGGCCGCGGTGAACTGGGCGCAGAAGAAGATCATGGTGAGGTAGTAGCCCATCGTTGACATGGACTTGCTCATTCCCTCGACGATGTCGCGATGACTGCGCACGGTCCCTGCGACGCATCCGTAGACGGTCCCCGGAACTAAGAACAGCAGGAAGATCAGCGGGATCATCGACTGCATCAGCGGAGCTTCGAAGGAGCTGACCTGGCCATCTGGGGCGCGCAGCGGGGAATCCGCTGGCACGACCGCCAAGACCAGCACCAGAAGCCCCACGACCATCGCGGCGAGCCCGGCCCACACACCAGTGCGCTCCTTCCGAGTCAGGGCCTGTGTCTCAACGCTGTCGGATCCCTCTCCGTCGAGTTCGGTACCCCGAAGACGCGGTTCGATCACCCGGTCAGTCAGGAACCATCCGACGAGGATGACCAGCACGCTCGACACGCTGGTGAAGAGCCAGTTGCAGAGCGGATTGACCTCTCGGCTGGAGTCTAGGATTTGCGCCGCCGACTGGGTGAAGCCTTGCAGCAGCGGATCGATGGCAGACGGGATGAAGTTTGCCCCAAAACCGCCGGAGACGCCAGCAAAGGCGCAGGCGATGCCCGCTAGCGGGTGCCTCCCTGCGGAGTGGAAGATGACCCCTCCAAGCGGGATGACGAGGACGTACCCGACATCTGCAGCAGTGTGGCTGACGATCGCAACCAGTAGCAGCATCGGGGACAGAAGGCTTCTTGGCGTCACACCGACGAGACCCTTCAGGCCGGCCCGGATGAACCCCGTGTGTTCGGCGACTCCAACTCCGAGCAGCGCCACCAGGACGACGCCCAGCGGCGCGAATCCGGTGAACACCGACACCATGCTTGCCAGAAACGAGGCCAGACTCGGCCCTGAGAGCTGATTCTGCACCGACAACGTCCTGGCGCCGTCCTTGGCTGGAACGGTGAATTCGTGACCTGCCAGCAGCCACGACGCGACCCACACTGCGACGAGCGCGATGACGAACAGCGCCGCCGGGTCGGGCAGGCGGTTGCCTACGCGCTCGACCCAACGGAGGGCCTTCGCGATTCTGGTCTCAGGTGATTTCTTGGGATCCGCGGTTGCCATCACTCAAGCAGTAGACACCCAGTCTACGCGCCGCGTGATGCCTGGCCGGCGAAGCGTCGCAGCTAGACCACTGCTGGCTGCGGTGTCGCGGGTTGGCACCTGTTCGGTATCCGGCGGCCATTACCGGGTCTGCGCACCCCCGCCGTCGATGGCCAAGGCTCGCTCCCTGGCGAACGTCATGTCGAAACAGGGGCTTGGGTGTGAAGGCCAGCGACTGCCGCGGACGATCGGTTCCTGAGCCGGCCGCGGGCGTCCTTGTCCGGAGACTCCGACCGTGGATTCCTTGGCGGCGGTGCTTGAGAAGCGAGGACTCGACGCCTACGGTGTGCGACGATCGGCAGTGCGCGAGTCGAGGCGAGTCGCCCGGTGGCGAAGCTCGCTGCCGCGATTCGGTCGGCGATGAGCGACGGCCACCAAGCAATCGGCGACAAGACCTCGCCGGCTCCCCGGTTCTCTACCGCCGTCCGCGCTCTTTGGCGTCGGCTCGAGCATGCCTTGGAGCGATTTGGCCCCAGTGCCGGAGCCGTCATCGGATTCCTTCTTATCGTCGCGCTGGGAGTGATGCTGGCACCGAGTTTCGCCTCAGAGCGGAACGTTCTCAACATCCTTCGCCAGACCTCCATGCTTGGCGTGGTCACCGTGGGCATGACATTCGTCATCCTTACCGCGGGGATCGACCTTTCCGTGGGAATGACGCTGAGCCTGTACAGCGTCGTCGGGGCCCTCCTGTTTGCCGACGGAACGGGCTATCCCCTGTCAGTGGTGCTGTTGTTCACCATTGCGCTCGGTGCGGCCGTCGGGGCCTTGAATGCCGCGATCATCATCTGGCGCGGTGTGGCACCTTTTGTGGTGACTCTGGCAATGATGGCCATCGCCAGCGGCGCCGCCCTGACGATCTCCGGGGGCAAGCCGATCGGAGGAATCCAAGGGTCCTACGCATGGCTGGGGGCGGGCTCAATCGGCCCCGTGCCGGTGCCGGTGATCATCATGGTCGCAACCTTCGCACTCGGCGACTTCGTCCTCCGCTACACCCCCTACGGCCGCCAGGTGTACGCGGTCGGTGGAAACGAGGAGGCGGCCCGGCTGTCAGGGATACGCGTGCATCGGGTGAAGCTCATCACCTACATGATCAGCAATGCCTGCGCCGCACTGGGAGGCATCATCTTTAGTGCCCGCGTCACGGTGGGTGATCCATGGGCGGGCCGCGGCCTCGAGCTCGATGCGATCGCGGCCGTCGTCTTGGGCGGCACGAGCCTGTTCGGTGGCGTGGGCTCGCTGCGCGGAACACTGCTGGGAGCGTTGATCATCTCGATGATCAACAACCTGCTGAACTTGCTGAATGTCTCGCCGTACACTCAGGGCATTGCCAAGGGTCTTATCATTCTTGTCGCCGTCGTGCTGTACAAGAAGCGTGAGGCGTAGATTCTTGGAGAAGAGGTCGGACTGGTGCACGATCACCTTGCAAGCCGGCACGGAATGAGGGGCGGAGGCAGCGCTCGCGCAGCCGGCGGCCCGCCGCCGAATCGCCGAGAGTTCGCGGTGCAGGTAGCGGTCGGCGGTCTTGCTGCACTGGGTTGGGCATGTTCCGAGCAGCGACTCATTGACCCCGGTGATCAGGGGTTGGCCTTCGAGGACCGCCAGTGGACTATCGGTTTCAGCAATGCCTCGGAGACCAACACTTGGCGCACGGCCCTTCGCGAGGCGATCGAGGAAGAAGTCGCAAAGTACGCCAACGTCCGTTTGCTCATCACGGATGCCAACGACTCTCCGGCCAAGCAGGTGTCGGACATGGAAGACTTGCTGACGAAGGGCGTTGACGGCATGATCATCGGTGCAGCCAACCTCTACGTGGCGAATCCGATCTTGGACGAGTGCGCCAGGGAAGGGATTCCCGTCGTGATAGTCGACCGCAAGGTGGCCAGCGAGCAGTACGCGACTTTCGTTTCGACAGACCACACATTCGGAGCGGTGAGGGGATTGTCAAGGCTCGTCGACCTTATAGGAGGCAGGGGGAAGATCGCGATCATCGAGGGCTTGCCCGGGGCAGGCCCGGCGGTGGAGAGGAATGCAGGCTACGACACCGTCTTGGAGCGGCATCCCCAAGTCGTGGCAGTACGCCAGGCGGGTGACTGGTCTAGGGCCAGCGGTCAGCGGGTCATGGAGAACGTCATTACCGCCAATCCGGATCTGGACGGCATCCACTTTGACAACGGGGAAATGGCGGTAGGCGGCATCCAGGCGCTGCGCGCGGCGGGCATTACCGACGAGATGATGCGGGAAAACCGACCCTGCCTCACCTGGCTGGACGGGTACAACGGGGGCCTGAAGCTGATCAAGGCTGGCTTGGGCAAGTACACGATCCTCCACCCGCCGAGGCTGCACGGCTCGCTGAGCGTGGAATCGATGATCCGGATATTCCGGGGCGAGAGTGTTCCGAAGCGCCAGCCGATCGAGCTCGATGAGATCACCCGGGACAACGTGGACCAGTTCGTCGCAATGGACCAGCCGGACGACTTCTGGACTCGCTGAACCGCGTCGATCCGCAGAGTCGCATCCGCCGTGGAAGCTGTCCCTCCCGGTCGCGTCAGGCTTGGCGGCGGGTCTGCACCCAGTAGTCCCGGTAGAGCTGCTCGCAGTCCGGATCGCAGAAGATCAGCTCCCGGGAATCCTCTTCCACGACCCAGAAGTTCTTGGGTATCACCCGCCCACAGAGTTCGCAGTAGACCATCGTCTGCTCGTACCACTGCGCTGGATTCCGTCGCCAGGCCCCCATGTCTTCTCCGCTCGCCCTAATGCCTTCCGGTTCCGGTTCGGGGACCGCGCTTCGTACGAGTTCCTCGATTCCGCCGCCTGCCGTGCCCGTAGAGCTCCCTAGCAGCCTTTCCTGAAATCCATCCCTGCCTCAGGTCGTCCGCAATGGCCTCCATCGATCGCTCGGCGGCCGGCCCGTAGCCGCCGCCTCCAGGCGAGTGGATCATCACTTCGTCGCCTTCGCGAAGGACGACGCGTGTGAACTTGGAGTCGGACACCGTGCCGAATGCCTCCGAGAACGTCCGGAATTGGGTGTCGCCCCGCTTCTTTACGAATATCCCGCCGTAGCCCCCTTCGCCACCGCCGAACAGGCCCCAAGCACGGGTCTTAGTACGGTCCATCAGCGCGTTCACGGTGATTTCGGGTGCGAGCACCCGCAGGATCCGGGAACTTCCAAGACCTCCCCGGTACCTGCCGGGGCCGCCCGAATCGGGGCGCAGGCGGTACTCGAGCGTCCGCCACGGGAATTTGGTCTCCAGGACCTCCACCGGCGTGTTGCGGCAGTTCCCGTTCTCCGGGCACATGGCCGAGTCCCCGTCGTGGAACGCCGTGGCACCCCAACCGCTCCCGTCTATGTGGTAGTTCGTGTAGTACTCGCCCGTACCCGGGTGGACGCCCGCAAACAGGAAGTTGCAGCCGCTGGCGCCTTCGGCGGCCGCCGCCCGGTCCGGGATGGCTTGGCTGAGGGCCGCAACGACCACGTTCTGGATGTGGGGATGCGTTTCGGTGTTGCCCCCGACCGAAGGGCCGGGATGGCGCACGTTGACCACCGAACCGGGCTTGGTAACGACGCGGATCGGCCTGTAGCAGCCCGAGTTGCGGGGAATGTCATTGCTCGTCACGTGGAGCAAGCCGCTGTAGGATGCGGCAGCGGTCACGACAAACGTGGCGTTGACCGGCCCCTTGGCCTGCGGGTCGGAATCGGTCCAGTCAGCGATCACCTCGTCGTCGCGGACGACCAGCCGAAGCCGGATCCATACGGGCTGGTCCGTGACCCCGTCGTCCTCCATGCAGTCGCTCGCACGGTATTCGCCGTTGGGGATGGCCCGGATCTCCTCGCGCATCCAGCGCTCCGAGTACTTGAGCAGGCGGTCGCTCGCCTCCGTCAGGTAATGCCCCCCATAGCGCTCGAGAAGTCCGGTCAGCCGCGTCTCGGCGATCCCGAGTGAACCGATCATCGCGTGCAGATCCCCCCAACTCGTCTTCGGAGTGCGGTGGTTGCTCAGGATGATCTTCCAGACGTCCCGGACGTACTCGCCGCGGCTGATCAGCTTGACCGGGGGCAGCCGCAGGCCCTCTTGGTACACCTCGGTCGCGTCCGCGGCGAACGAGCCCGGTGCCATGCCGCCGATCTCCCCGACATGCGCGATGTTGGCCACGAAGCCCCAGATCTCGCCGTCGAAAAACACCGGTCTGAGGACCATGTGCTCGGGCATGTGGCACTGGCCCCGGTAGGGGTCGTTGTGGACGACGACGTCCCCTGGCTCGAACGAGTCGAGGCCCAGTTCTTCGATGGTCCAACTGACGGCGTACTGCGCCGAGCCCAGCATCGTGGGACAGAACTCCGCCTGGCCGATCATGTCGCCCCGCCGGTTGAAGATCACGCAGGAGAAGTCGAGGCCTTCGTTGAAGATCGGCGAGTAGCTGGTGCGCATCATCGCCGTGCCCATCTCGCGGCAGATGTTGACCAGCGCGTTATTGATCACGCTGAGCGTAACGCTGTCGATTCTCTTCATGGCAGTCATGACCGGATCAGGATCACGCCGTGCCGGCCCACCCGGAGTGTCGGTCCAGGGTGCAGGAGGATGGTCGAGTCGACCTCCTCAATCACGGCTGGGCCCTCCAGCGTGAACCCGGCCGGCAGATCGTCCCGGCGGTACACGGGACAGTCGACGAATTCGCTCCCCTCAAAGCAGACCGGCCGTCTGCTGCGGGGGCGTGCAGCCCTACCGTTCGGCGGCGCCTTGAGCTGTGGCTTTCGTGTCCGCCCTATGGCCGTGACGTTTACGCGGATCAGTTCGATGACCTCGCCACTGATCGAGTATCCGTATAGCTGTTCGTGCAGCCGGTGAAACTCTGCGAAGGCCTGCTGAATGCTCTCCGCGTTGGGTTCTCCTTGTCCCAGCGGGACGTCGTGCTCATAGTTCTGCCCCGCGTATCGCATGCTGATCGAGCGTCGGACTTCGGGCTCCAGCGAGAAGCCCTCGGCTCGCAATTCCTCGCAGGCGTCGGACTCGAGGTCCCGCAGCTGCCCGAGGACTCGGCCAGCGTCGAGGCTGTCAGAACGGTAGTTCGTGCTCCACACCTTGTCGACCTGGTAGTCGGCCAGCGCCGCCCCAAATGCCGAGCACAGCCCGGGATAGGGCGGGATCAGGATCCGCGCCATGCCCATCTTCTCGCTGATGCCTCCGGCGTGCAGGGGGCCGGCCCCTCCGAACGCGACCAGACTGAAGTCCCGCGGATCGAGCCCCCGCTCGATCGACACCAGCCGGATGGCGTTGGCCATGTTCTCGTTGGCCATCTCCACGACGGCTTCGGCGGCTGCGACGGCATCGATCCCGAGCCGGCTTCCTAGGTCGGCAAGGCCCTCCGTGGCCTTAGCGGGATCCAGATTCATCCTGCCGCCGAGGAAATAGTCGGGATTCAGGCGCCCAAGCACGAGATTGGCATCCGTGACCGTTACCTCGGAGCCTCCGCGGCCATAGCAGATCGGTCCGGGAACGGCCCCGGCGCTCTGGGGCCCCACTCGAAGGAAGCCCCCCTTGTCGATCCAGGCGATGCTGCCTCCACCCGCCCCGATCGCGGTCAGGTCTACGAAAGGGGCGCTGACGGGCAGGCCCCACTCGACTTCATAGTTGGTGATGTAGGACAAGGCTCCGCCCCGGACAACGCCCACGTCGCAGCTCGTGCCCCCCATGTCCACAGTTATGAGGTTCCTTTCGCCGGCCAGGTGGCCGAAGAATCTGCCGCCGATGATCCCGCCGCTCTGCCCCGACAGGAGCAGGTTCACGGGCTGGCCCTCGGCCACGGTGGCCGAAGCGTGGCCGCCGTTGGACTTCATGATGGCCCACGGGCAGCGGAGCCCAAGTCGCTTGAGGCTGGTCCGTACGGAATGCACGTACCGGTGCAGGAGTGGTTTGACGAAGGCGTCCGCAACGACGGTGCTGCCCCGCTCGTACTCACGCCAGATCGGAGCGACCTCGTGCGAGACGGATACCGCAACCCCGGGAAACCGCGCTTGGAGGAACTCCTTGAGCCGGATCTCATGCTCCGGGTTGAGGTAGGAAAACAGCAGGGAAACGGCGATTGCCGAGTCCTTCGCTCCGTGCCCGTCCAGGCGCTCCGCCACCATGCCGGCCAATCGCTCCATGTCGCTCGCCTCGAGCGGTGCGACGACCTCTCCGGCCGGCCCGACACGTTCCTGGACCCCTAGGCAGTTGCGCCTCTCGACAAACGGCAGGGGCTTTGTCCACTCGTACGAGTAGTGGTACCGGCGGTTCATGCGCTGGATGTACAGGACATCTTCGAATCCCTTGGTGGTGACGTACACTACCCGCGCCCCACGCCGCTGCAGGAGGGCATTCGTGGCGACTGTGGTCCCGAGAATCAGGAAACGGATGCTCTCCGGCGGCAGGCCGGACTGCCGGACGACGCCCACGATCGACTCGACGGGATTCTCGGCGGAAGACGGCCACTTCGACGCGACCAGCTCGCCGGACGCCTCGTCCACGCCGACGAAATCGGTGAAGGTGCCGCCGGTATCGATGCCGCACCGGAACTCGCCGACAGAACTCTTCATTGGCGAATCATGATACCCCGGTCGCCCGGACGGGGTGCCTTGCCGGCCGCGGCTGGGCCTTCTGCAACGAGTGCGCCCCAGCATCTGACCGTGACTGGGCATTCCGTGCCTATGTGGCCAGCCGCAGCACGTCCTGCTCGGTCACCGACTCGGCCTCCAGGCGGCCCGCGACGCGTCCCTTGTTCATGACAAGAATTCGGCTGGACATGGCGAGGATCTCTGGAATCTCCGAGGACGACAGCAGCACTGCTGCCCCGCTTCGCGCCAAGTCCCGCACCAGTTCGTGAATCTGGCTCTTGGCGGCGACATCGACGCCAGCCGTCGGCTCGTCGAGGAGGAAGATGCTGGCCTGAGTGCCGAGCCACTTTGCCAGCGCGACCTTCTGCTGGTTCCCGCCGCTCAGGCTGAATGCGGGCTGGTGGGGCCCTGTGGCCCTCACTCCCATGCGGCCGACCAGCGAATCCACGTGCCGGCCCTCCCTGCGAGAGTTGAGAATCCCTCCGGATGTGAATCGCTCGAGGACCGGCAGCGTGACGTTCCAACCCAAGGGCAGGCTCAGGATCAGGCTCTCCCCGTGACGGTCCTTCGGCAGGAATGCGATTCCACGCTTCACAGCATCGATGGGGTCTCGGATCCTGACCGGCCTACCCTTCACGAAGATGCCGCCTCGGTCGAACGTCATGGCGCCGAAGATCGCCTTGCAGATATCGGTCCTGCCGGATCCGACCAGTCCGGCCAGCCCCACAATCTCCCCTGACCGGATGTTGAGATTGACATCCTCGAAAGCCCCGGTCCGGGAGAGCTTCTCGACGCGAAGCAGTTCGTGTCCGATCGCGTTTGCGGGTCGTGTGGCCCTGTCCTCCCAGCCTTGGCCGATCATCTTGCGGATCAGGTAAGCTGCGTCGACCGTCTCTCCAAGAACATAGGTCCCGACCGACCGGCCATCCCTCAGCACTGTTGCTCGGTCACAGATTTCGAAGACCTCGCGCAGCCGGTGCGAGACGAAGACAATCGCCTTGCCTTCGGCCCGCAGCTTGCGGAGGATGTCGAACAGGCGCTCTAGCTCGCTGGTTCCCAGCACGGCGGAGGGCTCGTCCAGAATCAGGACTCGCGCTGAGATCGAGAGCGCGCGGGCAATTTCGATGACTTGCTGGCTAGCCGCGTCGAGCGACTCCGCCAACCGGTTCGGATCCACCTGGAAGTCTAGGCGGCCAAGCAATGCGGTCGCTTCGAGACGCAGCCTCTCCCAGTCGACCAACCCCATCTTGGTCGTGGGCATGCGGCCCAGAAAGATGTTCTCCGCGACTGTCAGGCCCGGCACGAGACCAGAATGCTGGTGAACGATCGAGATACCCAGCCGCAAGGCATGGTGCGGATTGCCAATCTGGACTGTGTGCCCGTCTAGCCGGACCTTCCCAGCGTCCGGCCTGAGGGCGCCCGACACGATCTTCACCAGCGTGGATTTCCCGGCGCCGTTCTGGCCCACTAGGGCATGAATCTCCCCCGGGCGAGCTGAGAAGTCGATTCCGTCAAGGGCGCGCGTCGCACCGAAGTTCTTGGTGATCTGGAACGTTTCGAGCATTCTGCTGACAGAGTGCAACCACGAGCCCGGTTCCGATCAACGCATGGGCTCGGGACCGGGCAACCGGGCACGCGAGAGGTCCAAGGTCATTGTCGCTTTTCGGTGTTCGACTGGACTGCCCCGGAGGTCAGGATGGCTTACTGGCCGTCAAGGTCGGTGCTGCGTGTTCGCGTCGCCGGAGATCCTGTCTGCGCTTGCGCAGCGGCTGCGCCTCGTGTCATCGTGCGCGCCAAGGCAGTGCGCCGAGACGGGCCACAGTTGCTGGGCTCCCGGGCAAAGCTCGTCTCGGCTGGGTTCTCGCCGAGCTACCTGCCGCCGGCCCCCCGCGGCTCGTTCCAGCCGCAGAATTCTCTTGCGGGCCGGCCCTCCTCGGCGAGAGGCACCGTCTGGGACCGTTGGCACGGCGTGGACCTGCGGGTTATGCGACCTTGCGACACGTCCAGTTCCTCTGATCGGTGGAGACCCGCGATTCGGGGGACGCAGCATAGAAAGGGATGCTAATGAAATCCCAACCGGGGTAACCGGCCAGGACGAGCAGATGAGCCTGTAGACCCTGATGGTCGGCGCCTCGACCACCCCGCCGTGATGTAACGTGGCTCAGCCAGTATGTCGGAGCGGAAGGCAAGAGTTGGGTTGTGGCCGAGGCCGTAGGACGTGCCAGTTCAGAGAACGCGGAAGTGGGTCCAAGGTCATACCTGTAGTCGGTACGCTTCGGAGTCTTCCGCG
>JAJDWM010000289.1 GCA_022825595.1 Bryobacterales bacterium
CTCGCTGTCGAGCGGATTGCGAGAGACCTGCGATGGAATGCGGAGGGCCGCACCAGTCCCTTGGTCTCGTCGCCACCAAGACTGGCCTGACTGACGGCCGAGACTGCGACATCGATTGTTAGCCCATGTCAGGACCTGTAATGAGGTGAGGAACGAGCGGGCAGGCGTCCGAGTCGAACGGCGGATCCTGTCTCTCGTGGATCGCGCCAGCTTCGAGACCACCAAGCCCGCGCTCTGCGCCAGGCACAGGAATCGGGCAAACATCCCAAGGCCCGGCGGCCTAGCTAGAGCCGCAACTCCATCTCAGCCGCAAACTCGAATGATCACGCAGGTGCAGTCTCAACGAGGGTGGGCCTTGCTGTGGTCTGCCTGTACAACTCGATTCCCTGGTCTCGAATGTGTTTCTGCATCGTCCGGCTAGCGATCGACGCGTACAGCACGAGATCGACAACCTGCGCCATCGGAATCTCGTCTAGGGCCGCGGCGAGCCGAAGCTGATCCATCAGCGTGAGCTGATCCCCGAACAGTGCGATGTCCACATCGGACGTCACAGAGTAGGCGCCGGTTGCCCTAGAGCCGAATAGCACGGCCCGTTCCACGCGGTGGTTGGCTGCGATCTCGGCGATGATCGCGTCGCGATGGCTGTCCTTGAGGCCACCCGTCATGGCGTTCGTCTGGCCTCCAGACTTCTGTAGAGCCGCAAGAGAACGGGGAAAAAGCGACTCTTGATCAGTGTCTCTGCCTCGAGAGCCATCTCGCTCACGTATGCATGGCTGAGCAGGTTGCGCGTTTCCAAGCCGTGGAGCAGGGTCTCACAGTCGCTCTCGTCGATGTATTCAACCTCGAAGCTCTTCCGAATGACGGCCCTCGGCACCTTGACCTCATGCCCTTCGTAGTAGAGAAGGTCCTTGAGGACCTTCCAGGAGAGCTCGAAACAAAACTCGAGGGTCTTGATCAGACCAGCACGCTCCAAATCGTCGTACCGATCACGTTCACAGGCCTGCGTGAGTTGCGCGAGAACCCTATCGAAACTGTCGAGTCTCCGCAGCCAGCGCTTTTTCCCGGTATCGCTCACCGTCCCCCGCCTCCTGATCGGAGTGACCTGAGATTGAACGCAGTGGGCAGGATCCTCAGAGTCACGGTCCAGCTAGTGGTCGGGACCAGCGGTGGAGTGGAAACGCGTGTTCCTACACCTGTATATGCAGTCGGCGTTCTGGAATAGCTGACCTCCCGACAATCCATGATCGCCCGAATTACGCGGTCCATTCCCTCTGGAACAGTTACCAGCATCTCTTCGATTGAAGGGAATGCCTGGATTTCTCGGCACTATAGTTGATCGCAATCACGGAATACTACTGAGATGTTCGGCCACGAGTGTTGCGAATAGGATTCAATCGGCCTTAATCTCCCAGCATGTACCACCAAAGACTCCCAGACCCCACCTCTTGAGAGTGTACCCGTCCGGACGGTTACGAATCTCTATACTCCCTGCTGCCAAGGTAGCCCCGATCGTTCTATTGACTGAACACGGACACTCCTCGCCAAGAGGATCCAGAAGCACACTCTGTCATCCCGGTCTCCCTCGGATCCGCCCGGGCGCGACAGGTCGGACCAACTAGCCTCTCGGAGCCCAACTTAGAACACGGCGAATGTGAAGACCGTGTTCCGCCCGTCCGGAGTCAGGCAATACTCTCCCGGTGCCAGGCTGGCGTTTATCCGAATCCTCACAACCCTTGCCTCGATCCCTTCCAGCTGCAGGAAGTACGGCTCGGCGACGACCTTCTTCTTCTTTCGAAACAGGATCTCCCGGCGGCCTTTGACGACCTCGAAGCCATACAGCTTGAGGTCGCGCGGATCGATCTCCGCAGAGTCGAATAGGAACTCAGGGGCGGCTAGGGGAGTCTTGGAGGTAGCGGCGCCTCCGGCAACCCAGTAGCGCAGTTCATTCTTTTTCACCTCCTCGGAGGCTTCGCCTTGTTCCAACTCCACCAGTCGACTCCCATGAATCAGGTATGGGATGTCGGGCTTGGGCGGGTTGGGGACACCGAGTTTGTTCAAGTCTTGGGCGGCTAAGACCCAAGGCAGCAGCCAAACAACGGTCAAGATACGGAATCGCATGCCGCTGCTAGATTAACGGACTCCTGCGTCGTGGGCAAGCTGCGGCCCGAATGCGTCAGGAGGTTGGCTGCCTTGGCCTCCGCGAGGGCACCTACATGGGGGTGAGGCTCCGGCAGACCTGGTCGGAGTAGGAGACAGAGCGACAGTGTGCGCGCCACTCACCGGGCTTCCTCCCCGACCGTCGTCGCGGCCAGGGCCGTGCAATCGGACCCCCTCCTCGACGAGGTCCGCAGAAGCCCGCCTGACGCGATCATTGTCCGGCAGGCACCATCGGCGGCTGAACGTCCAAGGAGCCGGCAGAGGCCGGAGTTCCGCGTGGTGGTTCTCGCTGCCGGGCCGCTGACCACGCCAGACCAGGCCGGCCAGCACGCCCACCCGACGGGCTCAAGTATCGGGACAACAGCCCCAGCGAAGTTGCGTCGGCCGAAATCGCCCGCAGCAGACCGATGCAGGCCAAGCTGGGAGCGTGTTCGCAAGTCGACTTCCGGTGGTTGGCGAGCGGTGTTGAGAATCCGTTCACGACGCCGTGCGGAGAGCCTTTCGTGCGGGCGCGGTCGCGCTAGCCTCGTGCCGCGAGAGCTACCGCCTCGGCGATCTGGACTTCAATGCTGCGAATTGTGACGGAACCGGCGTCGACTGGCCGGTCAGCCCTCCCGAAGCGGCGCCTTCCTACACCAAGGTCGAACAGGTCATCTTGATCAGTGGACGGGTCGAGGATCTCGCTCACGAGAGTGGCATCACGCAGTGGATGCCAAGCTCGCCCGGAGAGCACTTGGCCATTGCTCGCGGCGGACGATTCCTCAGAAGTGGAGCTTGATGCCGAACTGGAGGATGCGGGGCGCGTGCGCCGTCGCCGACACCCGCCCGGCACCCGCCCGGCCCACCAGCGTCCCCGGCGGCGCCCAGTCAATATGATTGAACACGTTAAATGCCTCCAAGCGGATCTCCAGCTGCCGCCCGTCTGTTAGCGGCACCAGCTTGAACAGCGAAAAATCCGTATTGAACACCGGATCGGCCGACAGCACGTTCCGCCCGAAATTCCCATACGACAGGTTCGGCACATCAAACGCCTCCGGATTGTAGTAGCGCTCCGCCGTCCCCGCTCCCGCCCGCGGGTCCCCCACCAGGTTCGGTCGCGCATAGTTCCACCACGCCACCGAGTTCCCGATGTTCGCCACATCCCCAGGCACATCCAGGTTGTACGGCTGCCCCGACCGCCACTGCAGGATCATGTTCGCCTGCCAGTTGCCCAGCACCCACGCCCCGGGCCCCCGGCTCAGGTACCGCCGCCCCGTCCCCAACGGCAATTCGTACACCGAATAGAAGCTCAGGAAATGCGGGATGTTGTAGCTCGACACGCTCCGATTCGAATCCGGATCGTGGTAGTTCTGCGCCGCCGAACTCCCCCCGGGCCCGTTCTCTGCCCCGAACCATCCGCTCGACCCGTTGTCCATCGACTTCGACCACGTGTACGACAGCAGCATCTGCAGCCCATCCGAGAACCGCCGCCGCGCCTTCAGCTGCAGCGCGTGGTAGCTCGACTCCCCGATGCTCCGGCTGTAGAATGTCCCCCCGCCTGCCTCCGGGAACGGACGCCGTGCGTTCACCTCCTCCGGCGTCCCCGGACCCGAGATCATCGCGCTGTTGCCCAGCCCCGCGTACTCCCCGCGCCGGTTCGCACTGCCCACGTACGCTGCCGACGCCATTAGGTTCTGAGTCACCTGCCTCTGCAACTCCACGTGCCACTGGTGCGAGTACCCGTTCTTGCGCTGCGGGTCGTTGCTCCACGTGTCCAGCACCCACGGATTGGGTGCCGGCAGCACGGCCGGAAAGTTCCCCTCCAGATCCGAGATCGACTGCGGCGGCTGCCCCAAGTCGTTGGCCTTGCCGTTGAACCCGGTCGAGACAGGCCAAGTGTTGACGTTGTGCTGCGTGTACTGGCTGTTGCTGGTCAGCGCGTCCCAGTACAGCCCGTACCCGCCGCGCAGCACCGTGCCGTCGTCCAGCCGGTAGGCGGCTCCGATCCGCGGCCCCCAGTTGTCGCGGACCGGGTTGGGCAGGAAGTTCGCGGGGTTCGCCAGCCTTATGCGGTCCCGGT
>JAJDWM010000689.1 GCA_022825595.1 Bryobacterales bacterium
CCGGACTGAATGCTTACTAGTCTGGGTCCGGGCGAGCGATCATTCACTGGCGAGGCTTGCTTGCAAACCCTCCCCCACATCAGACTTCTTAGCGTTGCCAACTCGGGCCGGGGTCCCCACACAGAGACAGAGGCAGTCGTAAGGGGTGACGGAGACAGACTATGAAGGAGCGTGGCATCTGGCAGCACAAGCGCGCGGGCTTTGAAGGTGCTGCGGCCCAATGTGGCCGGCATCGACTTGGGGAGTCGCGAGCAATGGGTGTGCGGACCGCAACAGGACGGGGACGAGCAGCCGAACGTGCGCCAGTTCGGGACGACGACAGGGCAATTGCGCCTCTTGGCCCACTGGCTGCAGGACCAAGGCGTGGTGTCGGTGGCAATGGAGAGCACGCACGCGCACTGGATTCCGCTGCATGAGCTGCTGGAGGAGCGCAGATTCGAGGTCCTGCTTGCCAACGCCAGGCAACTCATGAACGTGCCCACGACCTCGTGTTCCTGAATGAACATGGTCGAGCGCTTCTTTGCGGACCTGACCGACGAGTGCCTGCGGCCGGGAAGCTTTACGAGCGCTACGCAGCTGACACGGGAGATCACGACCTTCCTGGCGGAGCGGAACGAGAATCCGAAGCCGTACCGCTGGACCGCCAAGGGCGAGGAGATACTTGAGAAAATCCACCGGGCTCGTCAGGCACTACGGAGGCAGGAAGAGCAGAAGCCAGTCTAATGTTAATTGTATTTGTCGGTCACCACACTAGGTTGATAGACCGACTCGAATGGCGCGGGGGTGTATCGTCCAACTCGGGACGGGGCCGGAGCCGTGATAATCGGGTGGAGGCGCCCTTGCCCCAAAGACCAAGGGCGCCCTGCATTGGGTCGCCCTCCCGCGCGCAGTGAGAGTGGAGCTTGGCTTGCGTCGGCAGTTCGCGTCAACCGGTGCTGCGCGAGATCAGCTCTCCAGAAATAGCCAGCCAGCGCTCGCCAGCAGGAGGAGGGCCATGGCGATGTTGAAGGCTCTCAACCGCCACCCTTGACTCAGCGCAACGCCAATGGCCGCGCCGAAGACCGCCCACGTCGCTGAAGAGGCGAACCCCGAGACCAAGAAGGCTGCAGCAGCGAACGCGGTGTTCGAGAGAGCCGCATGGCCGGAGCCGTACGTCGTCGTCACGTACACCGCTAGGCCCCAAGCCTTCGGATTCACCCACTGGAACGCGACCGCTTCGAGGAACGTGAGCGGCCGCCCTCTGGCCCCGGTCGCCGCTGGGTCTGCCATTGCAATGCGCCACGCGAACACCAGAATCACTCCGATGCCGATCCAGCGCAGCGATCCCATCAACGCTGCAGACTGCCCGACTGCGCGCTCAAGGCCGACTGCCACGGCAGACAACATCAGCGGAAAGCCGATGGTCACGCCCATCACGTGCGGCAGGGTCTTGCGCCACCCGAAGTTTGCACCGGAGGCGCTCAGCAGAGTGTTGTTCGGACCGGGCGTCCATGTCATTGAGATTGCTAGGCCAATCAGCGCCGTGATGGATTCTTGGGTCATGGCGGGGCGGGACAGTTCAGTTCCGCACCGCGGCCAACGTCCGGTCGAACGCCGCCCGAGGACTTCGTGGGGGAGTCAGGGCCAGATCGGCCGCGGGGCTCGACAGAGCGGCGCACGCCTCGGGGGGTATCGGGGAAGGCGAGAGCAGCGGGTCCTGATACCCGCCGATCGTGCACCTCATTGCTGCGGCGCCGGCGTCTGGCGATCCACGAGGTCGAGCCGATCCTGCAGCATTCCGCTGAGGCGCGAGACGATCGGCGCGTTCGATTCCGCGATGTTCAGGGTCTCTCCCTCGGCCGAGGAGTGGTCGTACAGCTCGGCGTAGCCGTCGGTGTGCAAGATGAGGCGATATATGGGCGTACGGATCGTACTGCCTTGCCGATGGTACGCAATCGCCGGATGTCCCTCACCCGCCGGATCTCTGAGCAGCGGCTGCAGGGAGACACCGTGCACAAAGTCGGGCGTCGGCAGGCCGGCCAGGTCGCACATTGTCGGAAAGAGATCCAGTGTTTCGACGATCGCATCGGTCGGCTCGCCCGGGACCGGCATTCCGGGCGCGGAGACTACGAGCGGGGACCGCAGCGATTCTTCGAATAGCGTGTGCTTGCCCCAAACGCCGTGTTCGCCCAGATGCCATCCGTGGTCGCCCCACAGGACGATGATGGTGTTTCCTGAAGTTCCAGAACTCTCGAGCCGGTCCAACAGCCTGCCGACTTGGGCGTCGGCGTAGCTGACGCAAGCGGCATAGTGCCGCCGGACCTCCAGGGCGAATTCCGAGTCCTCATTCGGGTCGCGGTCCCAGCGGTCATAGCCCATGAATTCGCCTGACGAGTGCCAAGTTGATCGACCTTGGGGCCTTTCGGGGTGCGGCGTGGGCGGGAGCAGCGCATTCTCGTACGGGTCATAGTACTGCCGCGGAGCGCCGAAGGGCAGGTGCGGGCGGAGAATGCCCACCGCGAGGAAGAAGGGCCGGTCGGGATCCGACGCCAACATGTCGATCTGGCGGAGGGCCTCGTCGACGGCCCCGCCGTCGGGATAGATGGAATCCGGGCCTTCGACGGCTTGGAATACGTCCATGTCCGCGCGGTTGACGCGGATCTCCCCGCCAGCCAAGCCATGCATCCATCCACGCGGGTGCTGCCAAGGGCCGGCCGGGAGCAGGTGCCGGTCCCACGAGTCGGGCATCTCCGGATTCGACGCGTCGTTCCAGTCCGGTCCCCCAAGCCCGCCTGGGTGGTGGGAGACCTTGCCGACCGAGACCGTCGCATAGCCGTGAAGGCGGAACCAGGCCGGCATGCTCGGTGGGACGGAGCCCGGATCCTCTCGCATCTGCTGCGCCCGCTCGAACAAGGCTGAATTGCCGGCAGCGCCGTAGCGGCCAGTCAGGAGCGCGAAACGCGAGGCGCCGCATGTGGGGGCCTGCACGTAGTGGCTCCGGAAAACCCGGCCGGTCCCCGCGAGTCGGTCGATGTTCGGCGAGCGGATGTACGGGACCCCGAACGAGGCTAGTTCTGGGCGGAGGTCGTCTATCGCGATCAGGAGAACGTTCGGCCGGACCGGCGGCTCGGTATCCGCCGCTTGGGAGCAGGCCAAGCTGACAGCGGAAACCAGTACCGCCAGCCATGCTGGCCCGCCCAGCGTCGTAGGCCGGCCGCCTCCCGATTGGTGTCGCTTGGCTTCGTTTGTGCGGTTCATGTCAGTTCCCACGGGCGTCGCCGTGGCCGATCCAGCAGCTGTTCCGCTCCGGGATCGTCGATGATCCTCTCGTTGACGGGGTCCCACTGCAGGTCGCGCCCCTTGCGAAGGGCGATATTGCCCAGATGGGCGATTGACGCAGATCGGTGCGCTGCCTCGATCGGCGCGACGGTGGGCTTGCCCGTGAAACAGCTGTCGATGAAGTTGGTGACGTGATTCGAGCTGCGGAAAAGGCGGATTCCCCCATAGCCGGGAGGGTCGGACACGATGTCCTCGGCGCTGACTTCGTGCGTGCCGCGATTGGCCCACGCCCAGCCGTTGCTGCCCTCGAAGCGCACGCCGCCGCGTTCTTTGTCCGAGCAGACCAGCCTCACGCCGCTCGAGTATTCGCACTCGAAGTGGAACTCGGTCGCGGTGTCGTAGATCGGATGCGGCGGAAACTTTGCGCGCGGGTTCCGAATGGCCACAGGGCCGGAGGAGTCCATCCCGAGCCCCCACTGGGCGATGTCGATGTGGTGCGCCCCGAAGTCTGTGACCTGCCCCCCGGAATAGTCGCTTACCCAGCGGAAGTTGACGCCAACGCGGGCCGGAGCGTAGGGACGGTACGGGGCTGGCCCGAGCCACATCTCGTAGTCCAGCCCCTCGGGTGCGGGCCGGGTTTCCGTGAGGCGGGCCGTCTTGCCGTAGTCGGGCCGTCCGCCTGGCAGGCCCACCCTGACCGTGTGCAGCTTGCCCAGCCGCCCGTTGCGGGCCAGTTCGCAGACAATCCGAAAGTTGCGGTCCGAGCGCTGCTGGCTGCCCGTCTGCCAGACCACGCCGGCGGTCTTCACGGCATCAGCCATGGCACGCCCGCCGCGCACCGTGAGCGATAGGGGCTTCTGGCCGTAGATGTGCTTGCCGGCCCTTGCGGCGGCGATCGCCATCGGGGCGTGCCAATGGTCGGGAGTGCCGATGTAGATCGCATCCACGTCGTCCCTGGCGAGTAACTCCCGGAAGTCATTGAGGGCGAGGCACGAGTTGTCGCCGTAGTGCTCGTTGACGATGCGCCGGGCCGGTTCGCGGCCGCGCACTGTGCCATCCCAGTAGCCGCCGCCTTCCCGGTTCACATCACAGACGACGCGCACGCGCACGCGGGCGTCTTGGAGGAACCGGAGCATCCAGTTCGTGCCGTTGTTGCCCGTCCCGATGAAGCCGATCGAGAGGTGGTTGCTCGGGGCCCCCTGGCCAAGGACACTCGCCGGAACAATTGCAGGAAATGTACCTAGGGCGGCTCTCGAGAACGTGCGCCGGGTGAGTTGGGGGGCTCGCATTGCGGGTCCCACTGTACTCCGGCGAGGGCGCAGGAGGGAAAGGGAGCCATTGCGTCTGCATTCTTGCTGGCCATTCCCGGGGCCCGGACCGCGGAACTCTGGGTCGCCCTTCCGGCGCACTGAGCAGTACGGATCCGTCCGTCCGGCCTTGGTCACGCCGGGCGCTTGCCTCGCTCCGGTTGTGCGTTGATCCGCTCGCGCGGGCCCTACGGTGATGACTTGCGCCCGAACCGGAGGTGCAGCCAGCCGCTCGTCGCCAGACCCGCCACACTCGTGCAAACCAGCAGCAGGAAGACGCGCCGGTAGCCGCCGAGGCCGGGGGTGGCGTCGAGCATCCGTCCCGATACCGGACCGAAGAAGACGTCCGGGGAATAGCCCGCAAGCGAGATCAGGCCGACCGCAGCGCCTGTCTTGTGGCGAGGCGTGCGCGACTGTTCCAAGAGCGCAAAGTACAGCCCCCTGAAGCCGAAGGCCGCTAGGCACGTCACGGCAATGCTGGCGTAGATCGGAACGTGCGCTCCCGCGTCCAAAGCCGCCAGCATGCCCCAGCTTCCGACGGAGGCCGCGAACAGCACCAGCACGCTCCGTGCCGCTCCAACCTGGTCGCCAGCTCCCCCTGCGAGCAGCGCCGCCGCGGGTCGGATCCACACGGTCACCGTGGCGAAGGC
>JAJDWM010000157.1 GCA_022825595.1 Bryobacterales bacterium
GCGTGTGCCCGGCAATCCGGGGGCGTTGGCCCTTGTCTCAATCGCGGCACATCGTCCCATGACGGAGTCGAATGGCTCGCTTTCGTCCGGGAGCATCCCAGTGTCGAGCATGCTGGCGTAGTCGTCGGCGAGCACCTTCCGCGCGTCCCCGGCGGGCACGAGCCTCAGGCCGCCAGAGACAGCGGCCTCGTAGTCGATCCGTTTCCCGCCGGAATCGTTCATCCGGAAAAACAACGCTTTGTGGCGCGCCACCGAGAGTGCGAGATCCCGGTCGGCCAGAGCCCGTTCCCCGACCCCAGCATCGTCGAGCCGGACGAGATCGTGCCAGTGTCTGGACCAGCGCTCGCCCCTACGCCGTCCCTGAAGGCAATAGACGTGGATGGCAGTCGCCTTCTCCCAGAAGGTGCGCTCGGCCACCATGACGGATGGCCGGGCGATGGGGAACGCTAGATTCGGAACCAGCGCCGCGGCATCGCATACGACCGTGCGGCGGGTGTGGGGCTCACCTGTCGAGCGCGCCCCGAAGTCGACCACGATCTCCGGTCGGATGGACCCGAGCGGCGCGAACAATGGATCGTATTGGACGAATAGCCGCTCGGATTCCGTTCGAACCCGTGCCGGAAAGCTGGCACGGACCAGTTGCTCCCCGACGAGCGGTGCTGCTTGATCGCGAACCCATTTGGCGAGGAGCGGCCGGATCGCCTCGGTCCAGCGCTTCTCCTGGCTGCGCGTGGGCGGAAGCGCCTCGTCGCCAGCACCGGCGACCAGATCCGGGACGAAACCGCGGATGTCGTAGGTGATGTCGAGGTCCTCCGAAAATCGCCGGATAGCGCGCCACACCTTTGACAAGGACGTACCACCCTTGAAGATCAGATGCCGACCGAATGGAGCCTCGAACAAGACGCTGAGGGTGGCGACGACCCAGATGTCCTTCTCGAGCAGGAACGCCGGGTGTGGGCCTTCTGCTTGGGCGGTGCGCAGGGCATAGCGGCGATCACCAGCCGAGAGGCGCTGAAACTGCATGTCAGCCATGCGCCAATCGCGTGCCGAGCGGCTCCTCTATCCAATTCGGCATCGTGGCCCTCGCCACCGCAAGCTCTTCAAGATCTTCCTTCGATAGCGTAGGCAGCACAGTGTCCAGACTGTTCTCGATCTCGTCGGGGCCGAGCCATGCCAGCGCACGTATGACCACGCCCGCCGTCGTGTGCGGAGCCGCCAGTTGCCACCGTGGGGCGTTTCGCAGATCTACAGGGTGCCTTCCGAAGTACAATCGCCGGTCGCGGCCGGATGTCAGATAGACCGAGCGGATCGGATTCTGCGTGGTCAGCCCCAGCCAGTTGGCGGCGACGCCGCCGTTGGGAACGATGGTCTCCCCCCAGAGCTTCGATAACTGTTTGAGCGACTCTTGGATGCTCGGCGCACAACTCCCGAAGCGGGTCGGGATGGGGCGCATGTAAACGCCCTGATAGATGCGCATGAGCCGGTCGGAGCGCGCCAAGCGCGACAGTGCCTGGTTCACCGCGCTCCGCTTGCCCAGATGGAGCAGATCGGCCGGGCAGATCGGCGTCGCCTCGGGCATGGCCTCAGCGTGTTCCATGATTCGCTCGGGCAGGCTCTTCATGGCTTCCTTCTCCGTGTCAGGAGTCCCTCAATCAATATAGGGCCGTCCTGCCTTACAGCAACCGCCCCGAAACGGTCGGCAGGGCCACACCTGCCTTGAAACTGGGCGTTGTCCGGCATGGATCGCACCCACCCGGCAATCCGTGCAATCACCTCGTGACCCAGTCGGCATGTCCCACGACATGAATCTCTTCGGCAGGGCGCTCTTGGCTGTCGTACTCGCCGCAGACCAACGCAATCACCGCCCTGGACGGACTGTAGTGGTACACATCCTCTTCGCTGCGTCCGCGCTTGCCGCCAACCCGTCCACGCCGCTCAGGCCGTTTATCCAGATCGCTCGTGACACGCCGTCGGGCCCGTGCCTAGCGACTCCACAAAACGTGAGAGCCGGCATCAACTCTAATCGGGTGTCTCAGGCCAAGAAGAGGGTGCCTGTCGCGTTCCGCCTCCACTACGGCACCGGACTCTGCAGTTGGTAGGATCAGCGCACGGTGGCTTCGTGAGGGAGTGCACGACAACTGGTGTCGTCGTCTCGCGGTTGGTAGCATCGCTTCTCGCGGTGGCTGGGTGTGCGGCCCAACCTAACATTCGAGCTATCGACTTCTTCGCGTACTCAGGCGTGGACCTCGATGGGATACGTAAGAATCTCCCTATTCGACCAGGTGACCCGTGGACGAGCGAAACCAACCAACTCCTGAAGGCGAAATTGAATGGGTTGCTCGGTAGAAGTCCTTCCGACGTTGACGCCGTCTGCTGCGACGAAGACGGCAACCGGATTGTTTACGTTGGCTTAGCAGACGGCTCTCGTTCGCGCGTACAACTGAATCCTCAGCCGACCGAGTCGCTCAAACTGGACGCCGACCTCGTAGTTCTCTACGACCGATTTGAGGCAGTGCTTCGGCAAGTACTCTCACGCGGAGACGGGTTGGTCTTGGAAGACCGCTCCCTTGGCTATCCTCTCTCGCACGACGCTGATGTCCGGGGCCTGCAGCGGCGCATCAGGGATTTCGCCTTGAGCAACTCATCGCAACTCTTCGCAGTGTCTCGCAAGTCCTCCAATGCCCGCCATCGAGGGATCGCGGTTGATGTGATCGGATACGGTCTCCATTCAGCCGATCAGATAGGCGCACTGACCCACAGCGCCCTCGATCCAGACCCGACGGTCCGTAACAATGCCATTAGGGCACTGTCGGTACTGGCATCTTCGCAAGTCGAGTTGCTAGCTCCGATTCCGTACGCCGTGTTTGTGGACTTGCTGGCCTCTGGCGTGCGGGAGGACCGAACCAAGTCGATAGCCCTGTTGTCGGAGCTGTCAGAGGATCGCGATCCCGTTGTTCTAGAGGCGATTCTGGAGAGAGCGCTAGTCCCTCTGGTTGAATGTGCGCGCTGGTCTTGGAGCGGACACGCCTACCACGCTCGCGTTCTCCTTGGCAGGATCGGCGGGCTCGACGAAGCTACCGTGTTGGCGGAAGCATGGAATCCGGCATTTGTAGATGTCGCGCTGGATTCGATCCAGCGCTCGAGGGCTCGGTAACCGAGATTTTCTGGCGGTCCTGTTGCTCTGGCGGGAGTTGGTCGGGAATTGAG
>JAJDWM010000247.1 GCA_022825595.1 Bryobacterales bacterium
CAGATAGCCGCCGATATCTCGGCACGCCTGTTAACGGAAGGGATGAATCCCGCTGGTTACGGGCAGGAGGTTTTGTGGACCGATTCGCAGGATCACCGTGGCAGCTGGTGCGACCTATACGACTGGCCACCGGTTGGACAGCCAGTGGCGAAGCCGCAGGCTCACCTTTCGCAGCCACAACGCGACCATCTGAGCAGAATTCAAGATCGTTCGGTCGTCGAGTTGATGGACCTTCTCTTCGCTTCGGGGCGCCGGAGCATCGAGTCTCTGCTTCTCGCTCTTCCGACCACAGATCGAATTACTACACCGGCAGCCTCCAGTCTCATCCAGGAGGGTGTCGATGGCTCCATTCGCCTGCTCGGGTCTCGCAAGCGACTTTCAACACATCAAGTTTCTTCGCAGAACTCCATTCCTGGCTACGTGGTCAGATACTTGACTAAGGTTGCGACTCAAAATGGCCTGATACCCGACAGCTATATCGACGACGTAATAGACCACCTTTCAGATTCGGGATGCCTAAACAAAGCGCACTACTACCTCGAGGTTACGTCCCTCTGCCTCCAATCGGCGGGAACCAACTTCCATGAATGCGAGCAGTGTCGGCGAATTCACCTTCACCCGTCTGGCGGTGTATGTGCCGATTGCTGTTCGTCACTTCGACCGCCACAACTGATCGCCGCCGGGCAAGTGTCTGCCGACTACTACAGCTACTTGGCAAGGCAGGCAGGCCAAGTATTCCGTCTGAACTGCGAAGAACTCACCGGTCAGACAAATAAGGAAGACGCGAGAAGAAGACAGCGCCTCTTTCAAAATGCCTGTCTGCCTGCACCCCAAGAGAATCCACTTGCTGATCCGGTTGATCTGCTAAGCGTGACGACCACGATGGAAGCTGGCGTTGACATCGGGTCCCTACTCGCTGTCATGATGGCGAACATGCCGCCAATGCGATTTAACTATCAGCAGCGGATTGGTCGCGCCGGTCGCCGGGGATCCGGAATGTCTGTGGCGCTCACGCTATGTCGAGGACGAAGCCACGACGACTATTACTTTCAGCGTCCCCAACGGATCACGTCGGACCCGCCTCCCCAACCCTACGTGGATGTGCGACGGGAGATCATCGTCAAACGAGTTTTAGCAAAGGAGGTTCTACGGCGGGCGTTTGATTCATTGAATCTTTTTGTAGGCTCTGGGGATAGCGTGCACGGCGAATTCGGGACTGCCGCAAACTGGAATCTTCCCCCCGTTCACTTACCCGCCGGAGCACCTAAAGGAGTGACTACTGCCCAGCTAGTTGGCGAATGGATCAAGCAAAATGAGGCAGAAGTCGCCCACGTCACCGATGTTCTGCTGGTCTACGCCGATGCCACTCTTCAGGCACAGCGGCAAGCCTTAATCGACTACATGATGCATGACCTCGTTCCCGAAGTTACTGCCGTTTCGATCAATCCGCTTTATGCACAGACTGCGCTGAGCGAGAAACTCGCGAATGCCGGTGTGTTGCCGATGTTCGGGTTCCCCACGCGAATCCGGTTTCTCTACCATGATCGGCCCCGCCGTGCCTTTCCATGGCCACCCGAAGGTGTAATTGATCGAGAGCTTGACATCGCAATCAGCCAGTTCGCGCCCGGGGCGGAAACTGTCAAGGATGGACTCATTCACACCGCCATCGGAGTCGTAGACTACCGGCCTCAGGGCAACAACATCAGTGAGGAGCCTGGGCCGCTAGGACCGACCATATCAGTTGGCCTATGTGGGAACTGTCAGGCTATAGACGAATCTCAGCCACCTCCCGCCTCCTGCGCAGTTTGTGGAGCGACATCGACCCAAGATCCAGGGTATCGCGTTATTGACCTTTCTCAACCCGTTGGTTTCCGGTCATGGTTTGGTCGCAGTCGTGACTTCGATGGTGCTTTCGAGTGGACGCCTCGCGCATCTCGGCCAAAGTTGGGAGTTAAACCGCTCCCCGTCAAACGACAGGCGAACTTCGAGGTTTGGGCGGACCAAGAGACTGTATACGTCGTCAATGACAACGATAGTCGTTTGTTCACCTTCGAGAGGCTAGTACAGGGGGAGACTTGGGCGACGCGGGATGCGCTTGCCGCTACGGGAGTCAACAACCCTTCGATGGACGCAGGCGCCGGCAGCCTTGAAAGAGCTTTGGCATCAGTCAAGGTTACCGACGTCATGGTTCTGGGGATCGCCAACTGGCCAAAGGGCGTACGGAAATCGCCCGCTGGACCCGGAGCTCTGGAAGTTCGCGCCGCGCTGTTCTCTTTCGGTTTCCTCCTGCGGCGTGCAGCAGCAGACTACCTGGATATTCACGAACGGGAGATCAACGTAGGCGTTCGCGTTCTTCGTGATGCTACCGGCGAGGTCATCGGGCAGGTATTCCTCTCCGATAGCCTCGAGAACGGTGCCGGATACGCATCATTGTTGGGACAGGCACAAGAAGCCGAACATTTGCTGAATTACATATTGGGCCGGCCTCCACAAGCACCCACGTTCTACGACTTCCTGGTTGGGCCACGACACGC
>JAJDWM010000708.1 GCA_022825595.1 Bryobacterales bacterium
CACGTTTACTCAAGATAGGAGCCGAGTGCCTTAGCGGGCACGCTCGGAACTGCGCGGGGGGAGCTGGGTAACCGGCTTCCCTACCGCAAAGACGTGGCTAGGCGGGAAGGTCAGTGAGGCACCTACAGATGGCGAAAGCCGTAGGCACAACCCCAAAACAGCTACTGCTTCTTGGCTAAGGTCAACGCGCCTCTCCTCGACTCTACAACATAAAAGGGTGGAAGCCTCCTCATCGGAGGTTCTTCGCTTTGGGCACGGCCACAATGGCTCGCAGGAGCTGCAAGGTCGCGACAGGGCCGGATGCTGTGGTCGCCAAGCGCGACAGGACACTTCAAGTTGCTCCCGGCCCTCCGCTCGGGACCGCAGGAAGCCTTGGCGGGCGAGGCCGGGAGCGGAGACGGGGGCCCGCTGCAAGTCGCGGGCGCAGGTGACCCGGCGCGCCAGCGCAAGCCAGCTCGGCAGGTTCGGCAGGCACTGCGGGCGGGTCTGGTGGGGGGACTTGCCGGACCAGAAAATAGGAGGGGCCGTCGCGCTCGGGTAGCGCGGCCAGAGCCTTCAGGACGAGATGCGGGAGCTGGACCGTCACCAGCTCGCCGCTCTTGGCACTCCTCAGGACTTGCTCGCCGCTGGCGTGGGCATCACCGCGCTGGAGCGTGTCCCCATCGCAGATGAAGACGCCGGACCAGCGCATCAGCAGTTGTAGCGCCCCCTCAGGCGAGCCCTCGCGGGCGGCGTCGAGCAGGAGGAGCATTCGTTGGGCTCCAGCGGCACGGTGGCCGCACGCTCGGCGGATTGACGCCACCGGTAGGCGATTCCGCGACCCGGCCTTCTTGGGCGGCATGGCGGAAGGATGGCTTGATCCGCGCCAGCTCGGTCCTCCGGGTGCTGGCGGCTAAGCCCCCATTCCTAGAGCCAGTCCCGCAGCGCGCTCAGAGTCGATCTGGTTGACGTCGACCAAGCCGCAACGGTCGGCGTACGCCTGCAGCGACCGGGACGTGCACGCGTGGAACGCCTCAGGTCTCGAGCCCGCAAGTCGCGCAGCCAAGCCTCCACCGACTCAGCCAGCCTTAGACCTGGCCTCCTGTGTGGAACCCCGGACAGGCATCGGGGTTTCCTCCTGAGATCCACGGAGAGCGTCGAGACGTCGATGCCGAGGCTCTTGTCGATCTCGACCCGGGTCAGCCGCCTGTCGCACAATATGCCCTGCACGCGCCGGACGTGCCCGGCATTGTGGAACGGCGATCGGCGCCCCCACAGCTCCCCCATTCAAGGGCGAGCTGCGCGGCGAGCCTGGTGCGCTCCCGCGCCAGATCCGCCTCCAGGTCGGTCAGCGCGGCGGACAGGACGAGGACCAGCCGGACGGCGCGGGTGCTGGTGTCGATCGCCTCCGATAGGGAGACCAGGTGGCAGCCGTGCCGCTGCAGGGCGCGGTGCTGCGCCTCCGCGTCTTGGTCCACCGAGCGCACGCGCAAGTACGGCCAACTCGCATTGCCAATATCGCCTCTTTCCCGAGGTATAGGCGAATGCCATGGGCAAGCCCATCGGCGCGGACGCGGATTGCGGCGGAAGCCAGAGCGGTCCGGCGCTGTTGAGGGCGCGAGATGCAGCGCAGGAGGGCGGAGCATACCGCTAGGCTGAAGCGCCGGGCGAGCTGTTCGGCTTCTGGATCGCTGCCGTCTCGGTCCTCATCGCCCTGTAGCTGGCCGCAGCCCGCTGCCGTGGTGGCGGCGACCGGCGGCACGATTTTCGCCCTGATGCGCGGCGCGTGGAGAAGCCGCCGCCCCAGTCTAAGGCCAAGCGCGGCGGCCCGATGCCTGCACCGCGGAAGCCGCCGCGCGGCTAGGCGTGAACTCGACACAGGTGCGCCCCGCCCCTGCGCGCGGGCGGCAGAGATCCGCCGCTCCCTCATGGCGGTGCCGCGAATCTGGACGGAAGGGCACGCCAGGGACTGAGGCTCTAAGGATCTTCCTCGGCCCCCGCCCCCGAGCTGGGGGAGCCCTTGGGAACCGGGCGTTCCTTGGGCGGTCACCTACGATGGAGCCTAGGATGCCCGATTCCCCGACGCCCCAGCCGGACTCCAAGCGCCTGTTCGACCTTCTCTTGGGCTTGAAGATGGAGCCGGGGGGCGCCTATACTTTCACTCAGGAGGTCGGGAACATGGCCGCCGCCAATCTCATCGCACGCTTCGAGTCCAAGCTCGACGCCCAGGGATCTCGCTTCGAGTCCAAGCTCGACGCCCAGGGATCTCGCTTCGACTCCAGGCTCGAGGCCCAGAGTACGCAGACGGCCTCGCTGAAGTCCGAGATTGCCTCGCTCCGCTGGATGATTGGCCTCGGGTTCACCCTGCTGGCCCTGCTCATCACCCTGCTTCGCTTCCTCGGCTGAGCCCGACCCGGTCCTCAGCCGGCGCCGTCAGGCTGGCGAAACCCCCACACGGCGATCAGCGGGCAGACACCCGGCCAGCCCTGGCCGGCCAGCGTGACGGCGTACCCGGCGAGGGTCAGCAGCGTGCAGGGGACGAGCATTCGGATGTCGCGTCTGCGCTAGGCCGCCACCGCCGCAGGCAATCCGGCGTCGTCAGGCGTCTTCGCCGCTGAATGTGTTATGCCTCGAGCCTAGAGGGTGGGAGCTTCCTCATCGGAGGTTCTTCGCTTTGGGCACGGCCACAGTGGCTCACAAGAGCTGCAAGGCCGCGACAGGGCCGGATGCTGTGGTCGCCAAGCGCGACAGGATACTTCAATTCGATCCCGGCCCTCCCCTCGGGACCGCGGGAGGCCTTGGCGGGCGAGGCCGGGAGCGGAAACGGGGGCCCGCTGCAAGTCGCGGGCACAGGTGGCCCGGCGCGCCAGCGCAAACCAGATCGGCAGGTTCGGCAGGCACTGCGGGCCGGTCTGGTGGGGGGGACTTGCCGGACCAGGAATAGTAGGGGCCTTCGCGCTCGGGTAGCGCGGCCAGAGCCTCCAGGGCGGGATGCGGGAGCTGGACCGTCACCAGCTCGCCGCTCTTGGCACTCCTCAGGACTTGCTCGGCGCTGGCGTGGGCATCACCACGCCGGAGCCTGTCCCCATCGCAGATGAAGAGGCCGGACCAGCGCATCAGCAGGAGTAGCGCCCCCTCAGGCGAGCCATCGTGGGCGGCGTCGAGCAGGAGGAGCATCTCGTTGGGCTCCAGCGGCATGCTGGTCGCGCGCGGGGCGGCTTGACGCCACCGGCAGGCGATTCCGCGACCCAGCCTCCTTGGGCGGCGTGGCGAAAGAACGCCTTGACCCGCACCAGATCCGCCTCCAGCTCGGTCGGCGCGGCGAACAGGACGAGGACTAGCCCGCCGGCGCGGGTGCTGGTGTCGATCGCCTCCGTCAGGGAAACCAGGTGGCAGCCGTGCCGCTCGGGACGCGCCGCCTGGTCGAGCATGTGGCGTGGGGAGCGTGCCAGGCGGTCGAAGCGCCGCACCACCAAGCTGTCCCTTGGCCGAAGGAAGTCTGGCCACGCGTCGAGCTGCGCGCGCCTCCAGGCGCCCGGAAGCCTTGTCCCGGAACACCCACTCGAAGCCTTGCTGCTGCAGGGCGCGGAGCTGCGCCTCCGGGTCTTGATCCACCTTGCTCACGCGTGCGTACGGCCGACTCGCATTGCCAATATCGCCTCTTCCCCAAGTAGAGGCACAGGCCATGGGCACTGTCGAAGGGTCGCCAGCGGCTTCCTTGCGGGCACTCCCGGAACCGTTGCCGAAAGGGCGTTTTGGCGACAGGGCTCTTAGCGCGGGTGAACTGCAATCCAGTTAGTGGAAGCGATGCGAGAGCCCCGGAAAGAGCGTGGTCGGCGCCATGCACGGTTCGATCAAGCAGCCGTTGTACTTGCTGCCATGGCAGCAGCACGGTCCAGTGCTTGATTCAATGCCGTCCAGCTGGACAACCTGGTGTTGCTCATCGACCGTGAGATCGCCGACAAGGTCGGCCGACCGCACTTTGATTTCGCAAGGTACCCGCACGGCCCCTATGAACCGGCGGTGCACGAGAACCTTTATGCCTTGGCTGCCGACGGCAAGGTGGTGAATGCCCCCTCCGGGCCGCACTGGGTGATTGCGGCGACAACGGGCGCGCTGGCGCTCGGATCGCGCACGGCCAACCCGGATCGCCATGGACAACGGGATCCATACTCGCACTCGGGTCGGAGGGTCAAGGCAATGGCCGAAAGCAACCCGGCCCTTCTCAGCCGAAACGCCAAGCTCATGAGCGTCGCGGTCGTGGTCAACGGGACCAGTGTCCCCGCGACTGCGCTGATCCCCCACGCCAAGACCGAAGGGTCCCTTGCCGAGTTTTTCCACGACTTCCTCGCCGCCTCGCGCGAACAGGACCGAGCATCGCTGCTCTTCGCGAGACGGGCGCTGAGCCGGCCTGCGGACGGAGATCCTGCTGGATGAATTCCTCCCGTATGCCCGGACCCCTTCGTACTGGGACGACTGGAACATCCGCGGCACCCTGCGGATAAGCTGGCGAGGTAAGGGGAACGGCGAACTGCAGCTCGTGGCGGCCCGGGGATTCGACGCGCTGACCTAGGCGAAATCGACCATGTCGGACGAGCAGAACCGGACCACGCCGCTCCCTGGGGTCGTGCTTTGGACCTCGAGCCCTCGAGTGCCGGACCCAGCCTGGTGTTATTCCTCAGTCCTCCGGGTCTCGGCACCGACTTGGGCAAGGAAACCGGTCAAGGCAGAGTCCAGCTTCCGGGCTAGGTCCCGCTCTCTAGCGGCCAGATCCCGCGATTCTCCCGAATCCCGCTCCAGGTCGAACAGTTCGATCCGGTCGTCTGCCCAAGTCTTGACAAGCTTCCACTTGCCGAGCCGCAACGCTGACTGGGGCTTGCGTGAGACGGCCTGGTGAAACACGAGGAAGTCCCGCTGCCGCTCTACGGAGGTGCCACCCTGCAAGACGCTGCGGAGGCTTCCCCCGTCAACCGACACGGGAATGTCGTCAGGGTAGCCCGCAAGATCCGCCAAGGTCGGCAGGAGATCGAGCCCGGTGACCGCCGTGTGGCTGACGCTCCCGGGCTTTACCGCCGGGCCAGCGACAAGGAATGGCACGCGGATCCCGCCCTCGTACATGGAACCCTTGGCCCCGCGCAGCGGATGGTTTCGAGGGACGGGCGGCTCACCCGCGCCCGGCAGGGTCGCTCGCCCGCCGTTGTCGGAAAGGAAGATCACGTAGGTGTTGGCGGCTAGGCCGTGGCTGTCGATGCAGTCCAGCAGTCGGCCCACCGCCGCGTCCATATCCCGCGTCATGGCTGCGAACGGGGGGAAGTAGTGCTTCTTTCCCGGGCCCCAGGTGAGGACCTGCCGCAGCGTGTGCTCGCGGTAGAAGATGTCGAGGTGCACCGCGTAGTGGGAGACTTGCAGATAGAAGGGAGCGCCGGAGCTCGCTTGCTCCTTCAAGAATTGGCACGCTTGCCCGGTAATGTGGTTGATCAGCTTGGGATCATCGCGTGCTGCCGGCCCGCCGGAGCCCCTGCCCCCACCCGTGCCGTTTCCGGTGTTGCCATCGCTGGTGTCGTAGCCGACATCCTCCGGCGTGGGTGTGTCGAAGCGGTGGTCCCACTTGCCGAAGTGTGCCAAGCGGTATCGAGGATCCGCCCGCTTCAGCACTGCCGGAATGTTCAGCTGGGCTCGGTACGCCAGCGGCCACGCCGCTTGGTCGCGTTGGTAAGTGTGCCGGGCCGGGGTCTGCCCGATCTGGAGGCTGCGGCGGGTCGGGCAACAGAATGGGGCCGGGGCATAGCCGTTCGAGAACGTCATCCCACGGCCCGCAAGCCTCTCGAGTGCCGGCGTCCGAAAGTAGTCGCTTCGCGTGTCAGGATGGCTCTCATGCATCTCGACCGACGATCCGACCCAGCTCTGGTCGTCGCTCAGGATCACGACGAAGTTGGGCTGGGCGGGAGCAAGGGTGCCCAGCGAAATTGCCAGGATTGCGGTCAAGACGTGCGATCGGCACATGGCTCCTCCGATCATAAGCAGGGCCACTGGCGCTAGACTGTTGACGGCGGGGGATCTGATGGACAGGACGCGAAGATCGTTGTTGATAGCGGCTGGAGGCACCTTGCTGCGGGCCGGCCTCGCGGGTGCCGACGGGCTGTTCGCGGCATCTTCAATCAACCACCTCGCCCTGACCGTGCCGGACGTGGCCAAGGCGGGTGAATTCTACGCCCGCGTGCTCGGCACCCGAGTCATCAGCGACATGGGCGAGCGCGGCCAGATGCGAGGTCTCAGACGGAACTACCTCGCGCTGTTCAAGGGAGACCGCCCTGGCCTTAACCACTTTTCGCCGGGAGTGGACGGCTTGGACGAGCCTGGGGCGGGGGCCGTGCTCTCGCGGCACGGATACGAGCCCTTCGAGCGAGCGCCCGGCATCTGGGCTGTGCTCGATCCCGACGGCATTCAGAACCACCTGTCCGAGACCATGCGCCGACAGGATGAGGTCGACGAGGCCTACAAGAGGGATCCCGCGCCTGAGTCCATCCTGCGCGGTGTCGATGTCAACCATGTGGCGCTGCGCGTGAGCGACTTGGGCCGGTCCGTCGAGTGGTACCAGGCCCTGATGGGGCTACACGTCGTCCGCCGAAGCGCGTCCTCTGCCTTCCTCGGCTTGGGCGGGAACTTTCTGGCCCTCTTCGCTGGGCGGCGCGCCGGGACAGCCGACCACTTCTGCTTCTCGGTTGAGGAATACGATCCGCAGTCCGTGCGGGACAAGCTCGCAATGCACGGGATCGAATCAACGCAGCGCGAGAATCGCACGTACTTCAAGGACCTCAACGGCCTGACCGTTCAGGTTTCCGAGGAAGGTCACCAGCCCTGAAGCCCATTCGGGGCATTGCGGCATTCTGAGCTCAGGAGTTCTCGTGCTGGATGGCTGGCCCGGCTTGGCAATTCTTGTGCGTCCTGAGAGGCGGGCTCGCAAGCGGCCGGGGCAGGGCACGACGAAATCGGTCCGCACCACTCGGGACGCCCGCAGGAATCCCTATTCGCGTCTCCCGGAATCAGGATGGAATATCAGTATCCCTTCTTCATGTCCACGACGTTGCGCAGTTTCTCGCCCGCGCTGAATCGCGCAATGTTCTCCCGGTAGAGCTGTAGCCGCAGTTCGCTCCCTAGCCGGCCTTGGGTCGCGACGTGCGGCGTGATGACCACGTTTTCGAACTTCCAGAGCGGATGGCCGTTGGGGAGAGGTTCCGGGTCCGTCACATCGACCCCGGCGCCCGCCAAGTGCTGGCTGTCGAGAGACCGCACGAGCGAACCCATGTCGTAGAGCTTCCCGCGGGAGACGGCGATGAAATAGCTCCCGCGACGCATCATCTCGAACTGTGCAGGCCCCAGCATCCCTTCGCTGTCCGTCGTGTGCGGTGCGCAAACGAAGATCACGTCGGCCTCCGGAACTACTTCATCTAGCCGGTCCGGGTACACCATGCGGTCGAAGCTGGGCCTTGGCGGGAACTCTTCGGGATCGACGCCGATCACCCGCATGCCAAACGCCTTCGCCCTCCATGCCACGTTCGAGCCAATCCCTCCCGTGCCGATCACCAGCGCGGTCTTGCTCTCCAGCTCCACCAAACCGTAGTTCCCGCCGCGCCAAGTCTCATTCACACGATCCGGGATGAAATGGTTGAGCTTGCGCGTCAGGGCCAGAAGCATGGCGAAGGCATGGTCGGCGATTGCGGCGGACGATAGCGTCTGCGCGTTCGTCATCACGACGTCGCTCTCGACGAGCTCTGGAAAGAGGTACGGTTTGACACCAGCGCTCGTGATCTGGACCCAGCGAAGCTGCTTCGCAGTCTGCACCAGCGGGAGGGTCGGATTGCCGATGATGGCGTCGGCATCGGCTGCCTCCCTGAGCAGGATGGCGTCCCCATCCCCGCGGTCCGTGACGTGGGTGATTGTCACTCCAGCCGGCTTGGTTCGCTCCAGCTGCGCGACTACTTCCGCGGATTGGCCGATGACAACGACCTTCTGGCCAAGCATGGGCGGTGCGTGGATGCTCGCCGCGGCTAGGAATGTAATCAGTGCTCTCATGGAACCTCCGCCATATATCGTATTCGCAAGGTCCCGACAGCTGGAGGCTCGGCGGAGGTGGCCGGGTCCGCCGCCCCTGCGACCGCCCATTCACGGGCCTGGCATCATCGGACCCGGGCCGCAAGGTCGGCTGTCCTTGGCCGACAACTTGAATGCGCTCAGGGTGGCTGGCGGCACCCCAACGACTTGGAGCGCAGCGCGATGAAGTGTTGCGCCAGGGCCAGATCGCAGCCCGCGGCGTTGCCCTCACTAGCCTCGCGGGCACGCTCTCGCAGCAGGTCGCTGGCCGACTCGGCCAGAGCTGCGCACAACCGGCGCCACGAGGTTGCCGACCACGGCTGCTGGGTGAGCAGATCCGTGAGCTTGGGCTCGCGGGACCAGCGCTGCGCACTGCGCTCATCGGCGTGAGCCAGGCTGACGGTCTCGGGGATTCGCAGGTCGGCCCCGTAGTACGCGGTCTGGACCGAACGGTTGCGGGCAATGCTGACTGCGTCGAGGAAGCGGGCGACTTCCTCGGGGCCCGGCACGACCGGCAGCCGGGAAGGCTACTTGGGGGCGGGCAGGACCTAGGGGATGTCCCAGTCCTTGTGCAGACTGACCCCGTGGAGGAAGCGCAGGGAGGAGACGGCGATGCGGATCGAGGCGGGCGCGAGTTGCCTTTCCGTGGTCAGGAACAGCTGGTAGACGCGGATCTGCCCGGGGCCGAGCAGGTCCGGGACTTGCCGAGATGGCCGGCGAACAGCGAGACTTGGCAGATGTAGCTAGTCTGGGTGTACGGGGTCAGGTTGCGGATTGCCGTGTCCTCCGCCATGCGCTGGCGCAGTGGGGTCAGGTGGAAGCTCCGGTGAGGAATCGAATGGCATGCGCTGCCGTGTGTAGCCGGTCCATGTTTCCGCAGCGGGAGCCTGTCGGCAAGCCCGACAGTGCGGGGTTTTTGCTCCTAGCAGATAGATCTCACGACCGTGGGGAAGCGCCCTACCGCCGAACCACCAGTACCGGACAGCGGTTGCTGTGAAACAGGCGGCGCGCGGGCACACCTACACCTGCGTCTGGCTGCGCCAACTCGCAGGGATTCAGACAGCGACGCCTACCACCAGCGTGAAGCATCGCACCGAGCTCAGAGGCAGCCCCGAATCATGGCCAATGGCTGCGGGTCTGGGACCCCTCAGCGTCTGGCACTATTAGGCGTCGACGCCCTCTCGGGCGACGCTCCGACAATAGCCTGCTTCATGCTTTCGGGGTGTGCGGCCGACCGCTCATGATCGTTTAGTCCAGAACGCCATGCGCGTTACAGTGCGCATATCGTTCACTCGCGCTCTGGCCCGCACGGTCGCTGTGCCGCCCAAGACGGCTCTTTTTCACCACAGTGCTCCAGCCAAAGTCGTTGTTACCATTACCCCTCCGGGCTGCAACCAACCCGAGCGGCAGTTGTTGCGT
>JAJDWM010000119.1 GCA_022825595.1 Bryobacterales bacterium
AGATTGCAGACGTCCATTTGGTGAAGGCTGAGCGTGCCTCCGTATCGGCGGGCGCGCACGGCGGCCTTGGACAGCATCCGCTCGCTGACATCAAGGGCCGCGATTGTCCGCCCGGGCGGGAAGAACTGGAAGTCGAGTCCCGTGCCAGTGGACAGGAACAGCACGCGCCCCGCCATGCCCCGAAAGGCTTCCCGCTTAAAGGCGGCCCAGCGCCGCTCGGAAGCCCGTGCGGCTAAGGAATCGTAGGCTGTCGCAGCGCGGTTCCACTTGGCGCGGTCGCTCAGGGGCATTGGGCCGAGCCTCTGCTGAGCACCCGATCCAGCAGCGCCAGACCCACGCCTACGGCGAAGCCGAGGGCCGCTCCGAGGGCCGCCCGCGAGAGCGAAGGCCCACCCGCCATGGCGCCGGCCATTCCCGCAAGCATGCCACTGGCCATGATCTGCAGCATCGGCTCAAGCACGCCGAGGAACGCTGAGGCCACAACCCAGCACGGCAGCGAAAGGACCATGCCTGAGGCCATCCCCAACGGCATTGCCGCCCAGCCCGGCCAAGCCTGGGGAATAACGGCTCCTGTGAGGACAGCCACGGCACCACCGGACGCCGCGCATGCGGCCAGATCGCCCGCCAAGTAGCGGACCCGCACAGCGAGCGGCTGCGCTCGGCCCAATGCCGCCTCAGGTGACAGCTGCAAGGTAGCGATCCACCCTCGCGGGATCCTTGCGGCCGGGGCGTGCCTCCAAGCGGGAACTGGCATCGACGCCCCAAGGCGAGACCGCTCGAACGGCTTCGGCGGCGTTTGAGCCATCCAAGCCCCCCGCGAGGATCACCCTCCCGAAAGCCACTGCCGGAACGGCCCGGTGCCACGCGAACGGCTTCCCGGTCCCGCCATAGGCACCGTCGTGCGCTGTGTCGAGCAGGAATGCGTCCGCCGAGTACTCGACCATGTCCCTCGGGTCGAACCCGGGACCCACTCGAAACGCCTTCCAGAGCAAGGCCTCCCCGATGGCGCGCTGAACCTCGCGGCATTCCGCCGGCGTTTCGTCCCCGTGGAGCTGGACGGCGTCGAGCGGTACAGTTCGCACTGCCTCGGCGACGCGCTCGGCGGGCTCATTGACGAACACGCCGACCCGCAGAACACCAGCGGGGACCGCGGCAGCGATGTCCCGGGCGGCCCGGATGTCCACGGACCGCGGGCTGGGCGGGTAGAAAACCATGCCGATCGCGTTCGCACCTGCCCCAGCCGCGTGGATGGCGTCCTCGGCTGAGGTGACGCCGCAGACCTTGCGCAATGCAGGTGGCGACGGTCTCATCGCACTCAGCGTAACAGCGGGTGCCGACCGACCGGATCGCATGGCGCGCATCGGCCGGGTGGCCCTTGGGACGGGATTGGTCCTCCGGCCAGAACTCATAGGCGCTCGCTAAGGCGCCTGGCAAGCGCGTCCGGCAGGCGTCCGATACGCCCCAATCTGGTCAGCCTCTCCAGATGCGCCAGCACCTGTCTGGCCGCAAGAGGGCGCGCGGCCGGATCGAGTTCGCCGTAGACGTTGTCCAACATGGCCTCGGGTTCCCGCAAGCCCTTCTTCCATGCCTGAAGCACGAGCTCCTCCCGCTGTTTGCGGTGCCGGATCGCCGCGCGAATCGCCCTTCCCGCATGGCGCACCATGGTCCCGTGGCCGGGGAGGATCACTTTCGCCTCCATGCTCTCGAGAACTCTGAGGGACTCGATGTAATCGGCCATGTTGCCGTCTGGCGGATTGATGACCACGCTGCCGAAGGCCGTCAGCATGTCCCCGCAAATTAGCGTCCGGCTGCCTTCCTCGAAGAAGCAAAGGTGTCCGCTGGCATGGCCTGGCGTGTGCAGGACGCGGACCCGGAGTTCACGCGGACCTGCGAGGGTGACAAGCTCGCCTCCGCTGAAGCGCCTCTCGACATTAATCCCGGATCCGTCCAGACGGGCGGTGGTGGACTCGTGCGCCCAGATCGGGACGCCCCATTGGCGGCGCACTGCCTCGGCGCCAGCCACATGGTCGCCGTGATGGTGCGTCAGCCAGATGCCCCGCAAGCGGCCTCGCGCGGCGCCCAGCTCGCGCTCCACGATCCGGTGCAGGGCGCACAGGCCATCGGGACGGTCCGTGCCCGGATCGACGAGCACGAAGTCCCCTGTCCCCAGCAGCAACGCATTGGTGTGCGTCGCCGGCGGCAATGTCCGGGCCTTGAGGGGAATGACCCGGATTCCGGGGCGGAACTCGATGGGCCGCGGGCCATCGGGCTCATGGGCCTCCGAGCGCGAGAGCCGCACCCGGCCGGCGGGTCCGTCCGACGCCAGTACGCGAATGGTCTCCAAGGTTGGCTGCGCCAAGTACACGTCGCCGTCCTCCCATCGCCGGAGCGCACGGCGCGCGGGGATCCATTCGCCCGACACGAGCTCCCCGGGGAGCACGGACGGCTGCCGCGGCTCGCTCGGGGGCCACTCAAGGAGGAAGAACGTTGCGTCGAAGCGGATCGGCGAGAGGGGAGGTGTCACCCAGCGCCCCGCGAATGCCAGTCGGGAGACGTCAAAGGCCAAACCTCGCGAACGCAGCCAGCCCGCCATGTCCAGCGATCCGGCCAAGAGTTCGCGACGGGCGGTCTCCACAACCGATGCGACGGGTAGGGTTCCGGTGACCGCCAAGATGCCTGACTCCTCGAACAGCTCCCGCAGAGCGCACGCCGGCAGGGCGGCGGGCCTCCCGGACGAGGCGTAGGCCTCGCTGCCTTCCGGCAGGCCGCTCGTGGGGACGTCCGCGTCCGCCCGCGAGAGGCGGCCTCCGAGGAATGCGTGCCATCCCCCCATGAAGCGAAGCGTCTCCGACCGCTTCACCCAGTACACTTCGCACTCGCCCGACGGCGCAAGCCTCCACGGAATCACTCCCGCCGATAGCGAGGGTGTCGGCGGGTGCTTGCCGGCCCCACGAGAATGCCTAGATTGCAACGTCTGAGGTCCAGCAGGCGCGCCGCGTCAGGCCAGCGCTTCCTGGATCAGCTTGCCGCCGTTGATGGTCGGACGCTCGGAGCGGCCATTGTGCAGGTACGTGAGGCTGAGGTGGTCAAGGCCCAGCAGGTGCAGGATGGTTGCGTGGATGTCGTGCACGTGGTAAGGAGACTCCTCCGCGCGCAGCCCCAGCTCGTCAGTGGTACCGATGGCCTGCCCGCCCTTGATGCCGCCGCCCGCCATCCAGATGGTGAAGCCCCACGGGTTGTGGTCCCGGCCGTCGCCCTGCTCGTTGAAGGGTGTTCGACCGAACTCGCCTCCCCAGATCACCAGCGTTTCGTCCAAGAGTCCACGGGACTCGAGATCCGATAGGAGGCCCGCAATGGGCTTGTCCGAGACACCGCACCACTTTGTGTGGTTCTGCTCGATCTTGGTGTGCGCGTCCCATCCGCCGCAGTACGCCTGCACGAACCGCACGTCACGCTCTACTAGGCGCCGCGCAAGCAGCAGGTTCCGACCGTAGATCGCGGTGTGCTCCTCGTCCATGCCGTAGAGACGCTTCGTGGCCTCCGACTCCTTGCTGAGATCGACTGCCTCAGGAGCGTGGGCCTGCATGCGGAACGCCAGCTCGTATGACTGGAGCCGGGCGTCCAGTTCAGTCTCGGTGGGATGCTTGGCTGCGTGGTGCCGGTTCAGCGCCCCGAGGAGGTCGAGCTTTCCGCGCTGCTGCCGGGTCCCGACGCCCTCCGGCGTCTCCAAGTTCAGGATCGGGGCCCCGTCGTGCTTGAAGAGCGTTCCCTGATAGCTGGCCGGCAGGAAGCCCGAGCTCCAGTTCTTCGAGCCTCCGTTGATGCGCACGTCGTCGTTGAGGATCACGAAGGTGGGCAGGTTGCGGTTGGCCGAGCCCAGCCCGTATGTCACCCACGCGCCCATCGCAGGCCTGCCGGCGAGGATTGAGCCGGTGTTCATTTGACAGACCGAGCCCACGTGGTTGAGGCCGTCTGCCGTGCAGGATCGGACTACCGCGAGCTTGTCGGCGTGCTTGGCCACGTGCGGGTACCAGTCCGAGACCCACAGCCCGCTCTCCCCGTGCCGCGCCCACTTGCGTTGGGAGGGCATCAGGGTGTTGTGCGAGGTGCCCGGCATTGCCGTCAGGGGTCTGCCATAGGACTCCGGCAGAGGCTGCCCGGCATACGTCTCAAGCAGCGGCTTGGGATCGAAAGTGTCGAGGTGGCTGGGGCCTCCCTCCATGAAGCACCAGATCACCGACTTTGCAGTCGGAGTGTGGTGATGCGCTCGGGCCGCTAGCGGGTCACGCGTTACGGCGGCGGAAGCCTCGGCGCCCAGTGACGCGAGGGCCAGAGCGCCCAAGCCGCCGCTGGCCTGGCTCAGGAATGCCCGGCGGGAATTCAGCGTTTCCCTCATGAAGTCTTGCTTGGCCATTGGCTTCCCTCGTCTCATGCGATGCGGCATCACTGGCGGTACACGAACTCGTTGGAATTGAGCAGCATGTGGCAGAAGTCCACCACGGCGGCGGCCTCATAGGGATCCATGTCGGACGGGTAGCTATCCGGCAGGAGGATGCTCTCTCCAGCAAGCGCGCGCTCGGCGATGATCTCGCGCTGGCTCTCGAAGAAAGTCAGCACGGTATCCTTCTCCCACCCGTCCGGCTGCCTCGAGTACGCCAACCGGAAGGCTTCGCGGATCTGCCGGTCCCTGTCCGCGCCGGCGGAGTCCAGCACGCGGCGGGCCAGCCCGGCGGCCCACCCCAATGTGTGCTCGCTGTTGAGCAGCGACAGCGCCTGCTGCGGCGTCGTGGTCGCTGATCGGCGCGCGCACGACTCATGGGTGTCCGGCATGTCGAGCGATTCCAACATGGGGTAGCGAGCGTTGCGCCGTACGAATACGTATACGCTGCGGCGATCCTGCTCGTGACGGCTGTCGGGCACGTCCCAGCCGCCGCGCGGGGCGGGGGCGCCCGCCGGCAGTGCCGGGTACACGCTGCGCCCACCGACGGCCATGTTCAGGCGGCCCGAAACCGCGAGCATCGAGTCACGGATCACCTCGCCCTCCAGCCGCTGCGGCGGGAATCGCCACAGGAGCTTATTGAAGGGATCGCGCTGGGCGGCCTCCTCCTGGTAGGACGAGAGTTGCTGGTAGGCGGCTGAGGTCATCATCAGCCGGTGCATGTGCTTCAGGCTCCAGCCGCTGCGGCGGAACTCCCCCGCCAGCCAGTCCAGGAGTTCGGGGTGCGTCGGCCGTTCTCCCATCAGGCCGAAGTCGCTCGGCGTGCGGACGATCCCTTGGCCGAAGTGGTGATGCCAGAGGCGATTCACCATCACGCGCGCCGTGAGCGGATTCTCGGGGCCGGTCAGCCATCTGGCAAGCGCGGTACGGCGTCCGGAGGACCTGCCATCGGCAGTGGGAGCGTAGCGAGCGTGACCTGGTTCCAGCAGCGTCAGGAATCCCGGTTCCACTTTGTCCAGTGGAGCGGCGTAGTTCGCCTGCGAGAGGATGTGTGTCTCGGGCGCCTGGGGCCCGAGCTCGCGGATGCCCATTCCTAGGGGGAGCTCGACCGGCTTGAGGTAGTCCAAGGCGGCCAGCTGCTCCTGCAGTTCGCTGTAGCGCTGCTTGGCCTCGCCTTTCAGGCTGTTTGCCAGACGCGTGTCGTCGTGATAGCGCATCTGCCACATGTGGTGCTGGAACAGCAGCCGCTCGTACATGCTGCGCTCCGACTGGCTCTTGCGGAACGCCTCTTGCGTCTCGGGGGCACGCCTGTTGACCTGCTTGTCAAAGGCGTCGCGCCGTTTTGCCCCAAGCAGGTCGTCGATCTCGGCGCGAATGGCGCGGGTAGCCTCTTCCCACTGCTGCTGCTGCTGCTCGCGCCTCCTGCGATCGGCATCGCTCATCAGGTGGATCGCGTTGTCGGCGGAAACATTGGTGAAGAAGGCCTGCAGCCGGTAGTAGTCCGACTGCAGGATCGGGTCAAACTTGTGGTCGTGGCACTTCGCACAGCCGTAAGTCAGGCCCAGGAAGACGCTTCCGACCGTGTCGGTGATGTCCAGCAGGATCTCCTGTCGCCGCTGCATCAGGATCGCGGCGTTCGACTCGTCCGGATAGTGGCGGTTGAACCCGGTGGCGATGCGTGCGAGGGGGTCGTTAGGCCAGAGTTCGTCGCCGGCGATCTGTTCGTGCACGAAGCGGTCATAGGGCTTGTCGGCGTTCAGCGCGGCGATGACATAGTCGCGATAGCGCCACGCGTTCGGGCGGGTCTCGTCGGACTTGAAGCCCTCGCTTTCCGCGAAGCGGGCCAAGTCCAGCCAGTGCCGGGCCCAGCGCTCGCCATAGCGGGGAGACGCCAGCAGCCGGTCGACCAGCCTGCCGAAGGCATCCGGCGATGAGTCCGCCACAAACGCCTCCACGTCCGCCGGTGTCGGCGGAAGCCCGTGCAAGTCGAAGGTCGCTCTGCGGATCAGCGTGATTCGATCGGCGGCTGTTGAGAGCGACAGGCCGCCGGCCTTGAGACGGGCCTCGACAAATGCGTCGACCGGGTGGCCGGAGCTTCCCGAGGGCGGGGCTTCGGGCTTCAGTGGCTGGAACGCCCAGTGGCTTCGCTGGTGCTCCGGGAAGGGGGAGTCGGTCGGGATGCTCGCGCTGAAGGCTGGACCGGCCAAAGTTAAGGCCGCCAAGCCGCACGTGAGGGTGATTGCAGATAGTAGGTGCATTGGCAGTATTCCCCGGCCGCGCCAAACTTAGCCCGGAGCATCCCCAATATCCGCTGAGAGTATATATGTTGTCAAGGGCCACTACAGGACGCCGCCCGTAGGGCAATCTTCGGCAAGGCCCCCATCCGGGCCGACTCCGGCAGTCGGCTCGCGGGGCGGGGGCCGCTTGTTGTGAGTGTGTTCACTATGGACGCTGCCGGCGGCCTATCCTAAAGGCATCCTGAAACATGGGCCGTCGCGTCGAGCGCTTATCTCGCTACATGTGCGCACGTAAGCACTTTGGCGGGCTCCCGAATGCGGCTGCAGCGAACTGCACGCGACATCGCATCCTGTGGCAGCCAACGCCAATTCCCCCGCCAAAGGTTCGGCCCATAGGCCAGCCGCACCGGAGCGGGCAAACGAAAGGTGTCTCTGATGGCCCGCCGTAGGGGGCGTCC
>JAJDWM010000744.1 GCA_022825595.1 Bryobacterales bacterium
CGTGGCTGATGACGCCTGCATTGGCCTTGCAAGGAACCTTCCCGGCCTCGCTTCACACGGTTTCATCGATTTGGTCGAAGCGGTCGTCCACCGAGTGGCTCCGACACGCGATGCTTGGCAGAGGCCTTGGAGGCGCTCGGCGATTTCGTGAGGCGCAAGTCCTCGCGGGCGGTTCCAGACATCGTCGGCCGGGTAAATTCCTTGATTGACGAACTTGCACCCCAAGGCTTGGATGCGCGTGTGCGTCTTCTCGTGACTGAAATGTCGTGGGACTATCTCCGCGGGGAAGAGCAAGACCACGAGAAGCTGTACCTTCGCCAAGTTGACGCCGTACGCGCATTTGCCGCCGAGCTCATGCGAGAACCCGATATCCTCAGAGGCCTCTTGCCCCGCCTGAGCCGCCAGCTTAAGCCTAGGGACGGTAGGCATCCGCAGCGCATGATCTTTCCGTTCGGGAAAGCCATTGCCGACTTCGCTGAGTCGCCTTTGGACTGGCTCGGCCCTATCACTGAAGCGCTGGAAGAGGTGCCCAAAGACGAACGGGACTTTGACCTGCTGTCCGGATACCTCGTTGGCATTAGCCAAGCTTACCCGCAGGAAGTCGAGCTGTTCAAGGAAAGGGCTGCGGAGTCAGACGTGCTTGCGCCCGGGCTTCCACTTGTGTGTTGGCGTATCCGGATCGTTGCCTCGGACATCGAGTTAGTGTTGTCAGCGCTCCGAGCGGGCCTGTTGTCTCCATGGCAACTGATGCAGTGGGGTGGTGGCGGCGTGCTCGCCACAGTCGAGACGGAAGCGGTTGCGCCTCTTTTCGATGCACTGCTTGACCACAGTGTGGAGGGGTACGCCGTCGCGCTCGATCTGCTGGGGATGTATGTGTTCCAACGGCTGGACACATTGGAGGATTTTGGACCGCAACTCCGAAAGGCCGCAGAGAATTTCACGAGATTCCCCCTCCCAAGCCACCACGTAATGGCTGCCCATCACTTTGAGAATCTCATGAAGTGGTTGTTGGAAAAGGGCCGCGAGGAACCCAACGCCCGTGCGGTTGCTCTGGCCTTAGCGCGGTCACTTGGTGGCCTCCAGCACAACACCGCAGAGGAAATGCTAAGGGCGCACATGATAGAGGAACGCATGACTAAACCAGTTATCCGGTTGCTGCTCGGTAGTTTTCCCGAGATTACATGGCCCATCTTGGGTCAGGGAATCATTGCCGACCCCTTGCGGGCTTGGCACCTGAGCAATCTCCTTGGGAGCCGCATGTCGTTTGATGACCGGCACGATGCTGCCATACTCAGTCTTCCAGAGGATGTCCTGTTTGAGTGGTGTCGAGCTCATCCGGACAGTGCACCCGCCTTCACCGCCACGGTCGTGCCGGTCCTCGCAACCTACAACCGAGAAGCTGTTGACCCCACCCTCCACCCTTGCATGGCGCGACTACTCGATGAGTTCGGAGACAGGGAGGGTGTGCTGCAGGCTGTTACGGGTAACATTCACTCGTACGCCGGCTGGGGCTCTCCGACGGGATACTTCGCGTTCTACGAAGCACCTCTGGCGAGGCTGCGCGACGAGCATCCGTCCGCGAGGGTACGGCGCTGGGCCAAGGCGACTCTCCGCGAGATTGCTGCCATGAGCGAGGGAATCCGAAGTGAGGAAGATGAGTGGCAGGCCAGAAATGATGTGTAGCCCCTTTGGTCTTCTCATATCGGTCTGCGAAACCATTCTCCAGGTCCGGACGGCGACCTCGATGTTCGCGTCCGACCGGGACCACCTCAGCTAGGGTCAAGAAATCCTATTTCGGGGGGACGTGCCGTGACATCTACCACGCTTCCTTGCCGGTTGGTGATCCCCAATCGACCTCTTCCGGTTGGTAGTCCTTGGGCATCCTGGTCAGCAGGTCCTTCAAATCATTCCTGCCGGCGACCCAGGACAAGGGTTGAACGATAATCTGGCCTTCTCTTACAGATACATCCACATCGTCGCCAACGTGAATTCTAGCTTCGGTCAATAGGGCCTTCGTTAACCGAAGCCCTTGGCTCTTCCCCCACTTCCGAACCTTGGTCAACATACGCTACCTCCGCCGGCATGTATCTACAGTGTCACCTATATAGGATCGATCATCTGATGGTCACGACCACAGCGCCGAGATCGGCGCAGCGAACAGGTGTTCACCGAACGGCACGGGGTGTTCGTGGTCGTGGAGGACCAGTCCCAGCACGAACCTGTCGCCGCACGCTTCCGACAGACGGCGGAGGCCCGCGAAGTCCCGGGCGGTCACGGTGGCGGATGCCTTGACCTCGATTCCGACGACGCGGCCACGGCGGTCTTCCATGACGATATCGACCTCTTTCCGGTCCTTGTCCCGGAAATGCGAGAACTCGTATCGGTCGTCCGACCAACTGGCCAGTTTCAGCAGTTCGGCCAGAACGAAAGTCTCCAGGACCGGTCCGAACAGCCTCTTGTCTTGCTTCACACGGTCGGGAGTGATGTCCCTCAAGGCGGCAAGGAGTCCTGCATCGAGGAAGTGCAGCTTCGGTGTCTTGGTGAGCCGCTTGAGTACATTGCCGAACCAGGGTTGGAGGGTGTGCAGGAGAAACAGGCTCTCGAAGACACCGGTGTATCTCCTCGTGGTGGGGTGATTCATTCCCAGCGGTGCGCCGAAACCGGAATAGTTGACGAGTTGTCCGGAATGTTCGGCGAGAACCCGCAAGAGCCTCGGCATCAGCGGTATTTTTTCGAATTGGGCGGTGCCGCGGACGTCCCGTTGAACGATGGCCTCGATATAGTCGAGATACCAGTCTTGTCGGGTGTTCCAACGCGAGCGGGTGAGAGCTTCCGGATAACCGCCGGCCAAAACCCTTGCGATCAAATCGCCTCCGACCGCGATGTCGCTGACATTCGCCACCTCGCCTTGGAAGGCCGTGTCGAGGAAGGTGGATGGTCTCCCTTTCAACTCCGCCTGAGCCAGAGGCAAGAGGCGTACGACCTTCATTCGGCCGGCAAGCGAATCGGCCACCCGCGGCACGGTCATCAGGTTTGCGGACCCGGTGAGCAAGAAGCGGCCGGGCCTCGGGTCGGCATCTACAGCCGTCTTGATGGCAAGAAGCAGGTCGGGTGCACGCTGAATCTCGTCGATAACCGCCCGGTCGAGGTTGCGGATGAAACCCACCGGATCTGCCAGGGCCGCATCCAGCGTGGTCTTGTCGTCAAGGTTCAGGAACGGGATATTTCGGCCGGCGATCTGCCTCGCGAGAGTCGTTTTCCCCGACTGCCGAGGCCCTGATACGAGCACGACTCTCGTATAGGTCAGCGCGTCATGGATATGGTTTTCGATAAAACGGGGATACATATCCGCATCTCTTCAAGTAGTTGATGTGTAAGGATATACATCCGACCAATTGAAAGTCAAGGCGCGACCAATTTAAAGCCATAGGGCCGACCAATTGAAAGTGATGCGCCGACTGATTGAAAGTCGATGGAAGAGGGCAGGCTTCGGATACCGCTCTACCCGTGAGTCACGCACGCCTTCAGCCCCTCCCTCGACCCCCGGTCCCATTCCTCTTCGTAGTTGGGCCAGTCGTTGAGGAAGAGCATGTCGTCGTAGGTGGCGTGGCCGGAGCCCCAGCGGCGCTCGGGGTGGACCGAATCGTGGTGGGGGAACGGGAGGCGGTACTTCTTCCAGCTTTCGTAGTAGCGACGCATGATCTGGATGTAGAATTCCAGGGGGATGGCGGGCTGGTCGTGCTTGGCGACGAGGTCGGAGCCGGGCTCCCGGCGCCACTGGTTGAAGCGCGGGAATATGCCGTGGCGCATCATGAAGTCGATGCCGTCGCCCGTGGACTTGACCGCGTCCGGGATGTTGTCGAAGCCGTAAGGGCGGGCCAGCTCCACGCCGCAGACGAAGTTGGGGCGGGCGTTGCCCTCGCCCAGCACTTCCACCGACTCGATCATCCACCGGACCCAGTTGTCCCAGCCGATGCGGCGGTTCTTGCCGGGGTTGATCCACTCGAAGAGCCGCTTGTCCCAGACCTCCATGTTGGCATGGTGGCAGTCCACGCCCTCGGCGCGGTAGCGCTTCATGGTTTCCTTGTCCTTGGCGTTGGTCTGGATGTTGACGTAGCGGCGGTGGCCGCCCCACTTGAGGGCCGAGGCGTACTCCAGGTAGAAGTCGTCCTCCGACTTGCGGTGGAGGGTTTTCAGGATGGTGCCGCCGGAGATCAGGAAGTCGATGGGGGGAGCGTAGCCCACTTCGTCGATGGCGTCCTGCTCGATCGAGCGGGCCACCTCGGCGACGTAGGCCACGGGCTTCACCGGCGTGTTGAAGGTGAAGTCCCGGGACTCCTTCATCTGGCGCACGTTGACGTTGATGTCGCAGAAGCGGCACTCTTCGTCCGGCCCCCAGTACTGGCAGTTGCGGAACACCGTGGCGAAATAGCCGAAGGCGATGATCTCGTGGTACTTGGTGCCGTCCTCGAAGGACCGCGTGTAGTACTTGAGCGGCTTGGGGAAGCTCACGTCACAGATCTCGCGCCCGTCCAGCAGGAGCCGGCACTCGCCGTCGACCACGTCGATGACGTAGGGTGAATCCGGGCTCAGGGTCGTCTGGACGATGACCGGGCGGAGTCCCAGGTGGCCGCCGCGGATGGCGAACCACTCCGGCGTCCTTCGGTGCTCCTTCCGCTTCATGTCCTTCATGGACATGAGATCGTAGGAGAACAGCCGGTAGGACTTGACCAGGGCGTCGGAGGCCAGCTCCAGGGCGGCGTCGGTGAACCAGTGGCCCACCCGCAGCAGGTCCATCTTGAGGATCACCTCCCGGGGCATGTCCTCGTAGTTGCGCAGGTGCCACTCGAGGTACTCGGTCTCGCTCGACGACGTGACGCTGTCCAGTTCGATCATGGTCTTGGCTCCGGCGCGGTGCGGGTTCCTACCCCGCGTAGCGCGGCACGATGTTGACCGGCGTGTACTCCGCCGGCGCCTCGGTTACGAACACCTCCGGCTCGATGCCGTACAGCCTGCGGGCGTTGCCGCCCAGGAGCTTCTCCTGCACGTCCCGGGGCACTCCGTGCTTGTCCATGTTGTCGATGGCTTCCCACGTGTCCGAGGCGTCGTGGTGCGGCATGTCGGACGACCACAGGCCGATGTCCTCGAAGATGTCCCACAGCCTGAGCGTGATGTCCTCGTCGCTCTCGAAGGCGATGAAGCACTGCCGCGCGAAGGTCTCCCGCGGGTCCCCGACCTTCTGCGGCGGGTTGGCCTGCTCGCGCACGAAGCGGTAGAGGTCGAGGTAGGTCTCGGCCTTCTCCAGGATCAGCGGCAGCCAGCTCGAGTTGGACTCGAGGATGGCCACCCTGAGCTTGGGGAACTTCTCCAGCCAGCCCGTGAGCATCACGACCATGGTCCAGGTCTGGGCCTCGCTGATGAAGCTCAGGGACTCGGAGCCGGGCTGCACCGAACCCATGCTGCGCATGATGTTCTCGACGAACTGTCCGGGGGAATACACGTACACGTCGTGGGCGGTGAAGGGCGAGCGCTGGGCGCTGCTCTTGCCCCGGACACCGCCGGACATGCGCTCCGCCATGGCTTCGGTCACGGCCTCGCCGCCCGAGGGAAACGTGTGCATGCCCAGGGCGAGCCCCAGCTCCTCGAACTCCTTCCACAGGGGATCGAACTCGGGAAAGGTGGGGTAGCGGTCGTTGACCAGCACCGGCCGCACCA